>NZ_JABAIW010000019.1:0-78164 GCF_014231265.1 Clostridium sp. DJ247
GTAAGCTGAGCCGGCGAAAGTCGTTATTTATATGAGTAAAAAAATTGGGTGGTACCGCGACAGACTTCTCGCCCCATAGAGGAGGTCTGTTTTTTTATATTTAAAATTGCAAAAAGTTTTTCAACTGGCCAGTGGAAACTTATATAAATTTCAAAAATGTTATTATATATGTTAAAAAATTTATATGTTAAAAAGTTATAAATTATTATATATTAGAAAATTATAAACTATATTAGATTTTAAATAAGAGAAGGGTGGAACAAAAAAATGGCAAAAATGTATTATGATCACGATGCAAATTTAGAATTATTAGCAGGTAAGAAGGTAGCAATTATAGGTTATGGTAGCCAAGGTCACGCTCATGCACTTAACTTAAAAGATAGTGGAGTAGATGTTTGTGTAGGACTATATAAAGGAAGTAAATCTTGGGAAATTGCTGAAGCAGCAGGATTAAAAGTACTAGAAGCTTCAGAAGCAGCAAAAGAGGCAGATTTCATAATGATACTTATACCAGACGAAAGACAAGCAGCACTTTACAGAGAAAGTATTGAACCAAATCTTACAGAAGGAAAATCATTAGTATTTGCTCACGGATTCAATATCCACTTTGGACAAATAAAGCCACCAGCTTACGTTGATGTATTCATGGTAGCACCAAAAGGACCAGGACACACTGTAAGAAGCCAATATGAAGAAGGAAAAGGAGTTCCATGTCTTATAGCAATGCATCAAGATGCTAGCGGAAAAGCTAAAGAATATGCATTAGCTTATGCAAAAGGAATTGGCGGATCAAGAGCTGGAGTATTAGAAACTACTTTCCAAGAAGAAACTGAAACAGATCTTTTCGGAGAACAAGCGGTATTATGCGGAGGAGTTACAGAACTTATAAAAGCAGGTTTTGAAACTCTAGTAGAAGCAGGATATCAACCAGAAAGTGCATATTTTGAATGTTTACATGAAATGAAGCTAATAGTAGACCTTATTAATGAAGGCGGCTTAAGCTACATGAGATACTCAATAAGTGATACTGCTGAGTATGGAGATTACTGTACAGGAAAGAGAATTATAACAGAGGAAAGCAGAAAAGCAATGAAAGATGTATTAACAGAAATACAAGATGGAACTTTTGCTAGAAACTGGATCGTTGAAAACCAAGTAAACAGACCATCCTTTAATGCAATAAGAAGAAAAGAAAGAGAACACCAAATAGAAACTGTTGGTAAAGAACTTAGAAAAATGATGCCTTGGGTTAAAAATAAGGAATAATATATACATAGCATTAAGAGGCGTGCTTGGGATGTAAATCTAGCCCCTCTTAATGTAAAAAAGATTATTACATTAAAGGGGGAGGATTTTTCATGACAAAAAAAATATATATATTTGATACTACTTTAAGAGATGGAGAACAAACTCCGGGTGTGAGTTTAAATATAAATGACAAACTACAAATTGCAAAACAATTACAAAAAATGAATGTGGATGTTATCGAAGCAGGTTTTCCTATAGCTTCTAACGGAGATTTTCAAGCAGTTAAAGCTATTGCTGAAAGTATAAAAGGTCCTGTTATTGTAGGGTTAGCCAGAGCAGCTAAAGGAGATATAGATCGTGCATGGGAAGCTCTTCAGTATGCTGAAAAGCCTAGAATACACACTTTTATTGCCACCTCTGATCTTCATATGGAGCATAAGTTAAAGATGACACCAGAAGAGGTTTTAAAGAGAGCTGTTGAGATGGTTAAGTATGCTAAATCTTTATGTCCAAGTGTTGAATTTTCTCCAGAAGATGCAACAAGAACTAGACCAGAATTTTTGTATAAAGTTTTAGAGGCAGTAATAGATGCAGGAGCTGACATAGTAAATATACCAGACACTGTAGGATATACAACACCAAGTGAATACGGTAGTTTCATTAGAGGTATTAAAGAAAATGTTCCTAATATTGATAAAGCAATTATTAGTGTGCATTGTCATAATGATTTAGGCTTAGCAGTGGCTAATTCACTTGCTGCCATAGAAAATGGAGCACAGCAAATTGAATGTGCAGTAAATGGCTTAGGTGAGAGAGCAGGTAATGCTGCATTAGAAGAAATTGTCATGGCTATTAAGACTAGAGCTAATTATTTTAATTGTCACACAGACGTAGTTACTGAGGAAATTATTAGAACTAGTGGATTAGTAAGTCATATGACAGGAGTTCAAGTTCAAAATAATAAAGCCATAGTTGGAGCTAATGCCTTTGCTCACGAGTCTGGTATTCATCAGCATGGGGTATTAAACTGTAGAGAGACTTATGAAATTATGACTCCAGAATCAGTAGGATTAAAGAAAAATCTTATAGTACTAGGTAAGCATTCAGGTAGACATGCTTTTGAAGATCGCTTAAAAGAACTTGGATATACTAATTTAGATGCTGATAAAATAAATGAAGCTTTTGAGAAGTTTAAGGATTTAGCGGACAAGAAGAAATCAGTTTCTGATGAAGATATTGAAACATTAGTTAAGCATGAAGTATTTCAAGTACCAGAAGTATTTAATCTTGAGTACTACCAGGTTTCTAGTGGAAATACTATAATGTCTACTTCCACTGTTAAAATTGGATTTGAAGGTAACAGTATTAGTGAAGCTGCATGTGGAGATGGTCCTGTAGATGCTACTTTTAAGGCTATTGAAAAAGCTACAGGTATTCAGGTTAAACTTGAAGATTATTTTATAAAAGCTGTAGGCAGCGGTAATGATGCTTTAGGAGAAGTTACGGTAAAAATTGAAAAAGACGGAAAGATGTTTTCGGCTAAAGGAGCAAGCACAGATGTAGTAGAAGCTAGTGCAAAAGCACTTGTTAACGCTATAAATAAATTGTATTATGACATGAATTAATTTTATAAAATTTATAAATAACTAAATAATTTGTAAGCATTTAACTACTTATATCTTTAAATGAGTTTAAATATACTCTTAAACATTGTATTGGATACAATTGTTAATATTTATATCATATGTTTATGGGAAATATAAAAGTCGCTTAATGTTTTGATAAATAATTAAAATTGAGAGGGGTTGAATTACATGGGAATGACCATGACGCAAAAGATTTTAGCTGCTCATGCTGGATTAGATAGTGTAGAAGCTGGGCAATTAATAAAGGTAAAATTAGATTTAGTATTAGGTAATGATATAACTACTCCTGTAGCTATAAGAGAATTTAATAAAACAGGTATTAAGGAAGTTTTTCATAAGCAAAAGGTCGCTATTGTGCCAGATCATTTTACTCCAAATAAAGATATAAAATCAGCAGAACAATGCAAATGTGTTAGAGAATTTGCAAGGGATAAGGAAGTAGAAAATTACTTTGAAATTGGTCAAATGGGAATTGAACATGCTTTAATACCAGAAAAAGGTCTTGCAGTTTGCGGAGATGTAATAATAGGAGCTGACTCACATACTTGTACTTATGGTGCTTTAGGTGCATTTTCTACAGGTATCGGAAGTACAGATATGGCAGCAGGTATGGCTACTGGAGAAGCTTGGTTTAAGGTGCCAGAAGCAATAAAGTTTGTACTAAAGGGAAAACTAGCTCCTTGGGTTAGCGGAAAAGATGTTATTCTTCATATTATTGGAATGATAGGAGTAGACGGAGCTCTTTATCAATCTATGGAGTATACAGGAGAAGGTTTAAAAAACTTATCTATGGATGATCGTTTTGCAATGGCTAATATGGCTATTGAAGCTGGAGCTAAAAATGGTATTTTTGAAGTAGATGAAAAAACAATAGAATATGTAAAAGAACATTCAACAAGAGATTATACTATATATAAGGCTGATGAAGATGCAAAATATGCAAGAGTTATTGAAATTGACTTATCAACTCTTCGTCCAACTGTAGCATTCCCTCATCTTCCTGAAAATACTAGAACTATTGATGAAGTTGGAGATGTAGCTATAGACCAAGTAGTTATAGGATCTTGCACTAATGGTAGAATAGAAGATTTAAGAGCAGCAGCTGAAGTTTTAAAAGGAAATAAAGTAAATAAGAATGTAAGAGCTATTATTTTCCCTGCAACTCAAAAAATCTATCTTCAAGCAATGAAGGAAGGCCTTTTAGAAACTTTCATAGAAGCAGGTGCTGTAGTAAGTACACCTACTTGTGGACCTTGTCTTGGTGGACATATGGGTATTTTAGCTAAAGGCGAAAGAGCTATAGCTACTACTAATAGAAATTTTGTAGGTAGAATGGGACATCCACAAAGTGAAGTATATCTATCTAGCCCAGCTGTGGCAGCAGCTTCAGCTGTAACAGGAAAAATTTCATCTCCAGAGGAGGTAGTAAAATAATGATTCAAGGAAAAGCAATAAAATACGGAAATAATGTAGATACAGATGTTATTATTCCAGCAAGATACTTAAATACAAGTGATCCTAAGGAGCTTGCATCACACTGCATGGAGGATTTAGACAGCAACTTTTCTCAAAGAGTAAAGGCTGGAGATATAATGATAGCAGGAAAGAATTTTGGATGTGGATCTTCTAGAGAACATGCTCCAATAGCTATTAAGGCTTCTGGAATCGGATGTATAATAGCAGAAACTTTTGCAAGAATATTCTTTAGAAACTCAATAAATATTGGACTTCCTATAATGGAGTGTGCAGAAGCTGCTAGAGACATAGAGGATAATGATGAAGTTTCTATAGATGTAACTACAGGTGTAATTACTAACATAACTAAGAACAAAACTTATAAAGCCGCACCTTTCCCAGAATTTATGCAGAAGATAATAAATGCAGACGGACTTATAAATTACATCAAAGAAGAGGTGAAGAGCAAATGAGAATAGCAGTTATACCTGGAGATGGAATTGGCAAGGAAATAATCACTCAAGCATTAAAGGTATTAGATGCCATATCAAATAAATATAAATGTAAGTTTGAGCTTAAAGAAGTGCTTCTAGGAGGAGCCGCTATAGATGAAACAGGTAGTCCGTTACCTGATGAAACAGTAGAAATCTGTAAAAATAGTGATGCAATACTTTTAGGAGCAGTTGGTGGTCCTAAGTGGGATAAACTACCTGGTAATTTAAGACCAGAAACTGGACTTTTAGGTATAAGAAAAGCTTTAGGAGTATTTGCTAATTTAAGACCAGCTATTCTATTCCCTCAACTTAAATCAGCTTCCAATTTAAAGCCAGAAGTATTAGGCGATGGTTTAGATGTAATGATAGTTAGAGAATTAATTGGGGGAGCATACTTTGGAGAAAAGAAACGTGTAGACATACCAGAAGGACAAAAAGCCTGGGATACAATTGTTTACTCTACTCCAGAAATAGAAAGAATCGCAAGAAAATCCTTTGAGATTGCAAGAAAAAGGGATAAAAAGCTTACACTAATAGATAAAGCTAATGTACTTGAAAGCTCAAGATTGTGGAGAGAAGTAGTAAGCAAGATAGCAGAAGATTATACAGATGTAGAATTGAGTTATATGTATGTAGATAATGCGGCTATGCAGCTTATCAGAGATCCTAAGCAGTTTGATGTAATTGTTACTGAAAATATGTTTGGAGATATTTTAAGTGATGAAGCTTCAATGTTAACAGGTTCTTTAGGAATGCTTCCTTCTGCTAGTTTAGGAGAAGGAATAGTAGGTTTATATGAGCCTATACATGGATCAGCTCCAGATATTGCAGGACAGGATAAAGCTAACCCTATTGGAACTATCATGAGCGTAGCTATGATGCTTAGATATAGTTTTAATATGGAAGATGCAGCTAAAGATATAGAAGCTTCTGTATCTAGAGTTCTTGACAAAGGTTATCGTACACTTGATATCATGGAAGCTGGTTTAAATGCTGTAGGAACAGAAAAAATGGGAGAACTTATTGTTCAAGAAATAATTAATTCATAATGGAAAGATATTTAAGGAGGGGAAGCGTATGAAAGCTGCTGAAGCGGTTATCCAGGGATTGAGAGAAGAAAAAGTAAAAGTAGTGTTTGGATATCCGGGTGCTGCAGTACTTCCTATATACGAGGCTTTAAGAAACTCCGATATTGATCATATATTAGTTAGACATGAGCAAGCGGCAGGACATAGTGCTAGTGGATATGCAAGAGCCACTGGCACTACAGGAGTTTGTATTGTAACTTCAGGACCAGGTGCAACCAATGTTATTACTGCCATTGCTACAGCCTATATGGATTCCATTCCTCTAATTATTATTACAGGTCAAGTTAAGTCTACCTTAATTGGAAAGGACGTTTTTCAAGAAGCAGATATCATAGGTGCTACTGAATCCTTTACAAAACATAACTATTTAGTTAAGGATGCTAAGGATATTCCAAGAATTTTAAAAGAAGCTTTTTATATAGCAGGAACTGGCAGACCAGGCCCTGTACTTATAGATATACCTATGGATATTTTAGACGAAGAAATAGAATTTGAATATCCAGAAAGCGCAAATATTAGAGGATATAAGCCTACAGTGCATGGACATCAGGGTCAAATAAGAAAGGCCTTAGAGAGAATTAAAACAAGTAAAAAACCTCTAATTTGCGTAGGCGGAGGAGTTGTTTCTGCTAAAGCTGAGAAGGAATTAAGAGAATTTGTAGAAAAATCTCAAATACCTATAGTTCACACCCTTATGGGAAAGGACAGTATCAATGTGGATAACCCTTATTATGTAGGACTATTAGGAACTCATGGATTTAGCTATGCTAACAAAGCTGTAGCAGAAGCAGATGTTCTAATACTTATTGGAACTAGAGTTGCAGATAGAGCTACAGCAGGGTTAAAATACTTTGCTAAAAATGCAGATATAATTCACATAGATATTGATCCTGCAGAAATAGGAAAAAACTTGGGACCAACAATACCGGTGGTTGGAGATTCTAAAAATGTTTTAAGAGAATTAATAAAGGGAATAGTGTCAATTGATACACAGGAGTGGATTAAGGATATTAAACAATGGAAAGACCAATTCCAAGTTGTCAGAAAAGATACGGATAAAGTAAATCCAAAGGAAGCCTTAAGATTAGTAAGTGAATTAGTGGAAGATGATGCTATTTTAGTGGCTGATGTAGGACAAAATCAGATCTGGAGTGCTCGTAATTTTGACGTAAAGGGTACTAGAAAATTCTTTACATCTGGTGGATTAGGTACTATGGGATATTCTCTTCCGGCTGCTGTTGGTGCTAAAATGGGATGCCAAAATAAGAGGGTTGTATCCGTTATGGGTGATGGAGCCTTCCAAATGAGTTTATTTGAATTGGGAACTATTGCAGAAAATAATCTAAATATTATAATACTACTATTTAATAACTCAGGACTTGGTATGGTAAGAGAGATTCAAACAGGTAAAGGAAAGAATTATTATGGAGTAGATTTTAAAGCTAATCCTGACTTTATTAAATTAGCAGAAGCTTATGGGTTACCAGGCAGAAGAGTTAACCGCACTGAAGAATTCCAAGAAGCTCTTAAGGAAGCTATGAAATCTAATAAAGCATTTTTTATAGAGTGTATTGTAGATCCTTATGAGAGCACCTTTTAGAGGGGGGTGGAAATCATTAATAAATATGTGTTATCAGTATTAGTAGAAAATCATTCAGGGGTATTAAGTAAAATATCGGGTTTATTTAGTAGAAGAGGATATAATATTCACAGTCTAACTGTAGGAATTACAGAAGATCCTAATATATCTCGTATGACCATTGTTGTCATAGGAGATGAATATATGTTTGAACAGGTTAGTAAACAATTAAATAAACTTATTGATGTAATAAAGGTAATAGAATTGAGTACTCATAAGGCTGTTTATAGAGAACTTGCTTTAATAAAAGTATCTGCTGATTCTAATAATAAGTCGTTAATTATGGAGACTGTGAATATATTTAGAGGAAATGTAGTAGACATTGATACAAAAAGCATGACTATTGAAATAACCGGAGATGAGGAAAAGATATCTGCTTTTATTGATTTAATGAAGCCTTATGGAATTAAAGAAAGCGTTCGTACAGGTCTAACTGGACTACAAAGAGGAAATAAAGTAGATTAATCATATAAAAATAAGTTTAAATAATACTTGACTGTATAGATTAATGAAAACTTATAATAAATAACCCAGAGATAAATAAATATAATCTCTGGATTATTTGTTAACTTTATAACAGTAATTAATAGTTAATAACTCAAGGGTATATCCTGTTGATTATCTTGAGTTTTAAAGTTGTCATTAGACTCGTTAAAAATGTCATTTTCTTTATGTTTATTCACATCTTGGTGATTTTCTTCGTCAGTTTCACCATTTCTATGTTCTTTATTTTTATATTCGTTATCAGTGTGATTTGAAGCATTTTTTTTCATGTTTTTAAGATCTAGTTTAGAAAGTATTTCAGGAACCATTTCTACTAAATTTGAAAGGTTATTTTTACCTTTTACAGGCAACATGGTTACTTCATTATTTCTGATTACAAGTATGGCGTTTGGGGTTACTCTAGCACCAGCTCCTAAACCTGAACCTGAACCATCTATGCCGTTGTTATCGCCACCTGAACCTGAACCGGTACCTGTTCCACATCCAAAAGTAATTGTGACAATTGGAACTAGAGTGGTTTCTCCCACAGAAATTGGATGACCTACCACGGTATCACTTCGTAAAAATTTTTCCAATTTAGAAAATAAAGCATCTATATTTTCTGCTATAGAAACATTATCTGCCATTTTTGATTCCTCCTTATATTTTAAGATAATTCTAATACTGATTTATTATAGATAATCATGCCCGAAATTTAACTTATACTCCGGAATATGCTACCAAACTTCAGCACGTTAAAAAATTTTAATCAGTCTAAAGTTCGTGTTTAAGCAGAGAGCCAAAATCTGTGATTTTGTGCGAATCGCTTACTACTCTGACGGAAGGAAGAGTAGTTTCAATATAAATTCATAAGAATCTTTGATAAACTCGTACCTCAAACACATCAAAGCTCCTAAGATTTTCAAAAACACTTCACTAAGACTGATAAAAAAGTTTTTAAATGTGCTATCAGTTTTGGTAGCATATTCCTGCGTATAAGTTATGTGTATCTATAGTATACACTTATGTAAATTTGTATTTATTAATATAAATCTACTCTTTAATAAGTTTCAGCAGTTTTTGATTTTTTAAACACTTTTTTTCTTATTTCTTTTGATAATAAAAATCGTAGAGTTTTTATTAGTAATAATAATAAAAATATCTTACCGTAAACTATTAATTTTATATTTAGTACTTCTTCATCAAAATTAGGATTTAGATTTATTTCTGTACTTGGAGTTATTTGTGAAAGTATTGATATAAAAGCACATAGCATACCTGTAGTAGAAGGGTCTTCTAGGCCATATGTTCCATCTATTTTTATATAATATGGTTTTATAATAGATAGTATGCTTTTTAAATATGATATTGTATAGCATAAGAACTTTTTGTCAAAGTATTTCTTAAATGTATAATAAGGTTTATGTTTATGGTTTATGTGTTTTTTATTTTTAATATCATTTAAGTTACTATGTAGCAAAGTTTTGTTATAAAGTGACAGTAGCAATTCAGAGTTATGATTTTTAATTGAAAACTTAATATTAAGCAATTTAAGCATACAAGAAATATTTATATAATAATTAGAAGTGCCTTGTATTTTCCCTTTAATATTATATCTAAATGGAATTATCAATAGTAGTATGAAGCTTACAGTGATTATAAAAAGTAAAACTAATATAATTTTTAAGATAATAGCAGCTATAAACAAAGTACATCCCTACCTTATTGGCTATTTTAACTTGTAAATAAATTTAAAAGAACCTTTGATAAAGTTGCTAGTTAAAAGTCATTGAGGTTTTTAATTAATCTAAGTTTCTAACTATGAACTTTATAGTTTTGCAATTTAGCTATATATAGTTAAGTTTTTTATAGTATATTAATATTATTGTTATTCTATACCATTCTAATACTTAAGAGTATTCTAAAAAATTTTGGTTCATCTAGAAATCTTGTAAAACATACATAGTACGCTGGTGTAACTTCATTATAGGATATATTCCCTTGCACACTCACAGATACACTGAAAATTTAATGAACATTTTTAGAAGAAATGATAATGAAATCGTTGTTGTTAATGCCATAATTATATATAATAAAGCAGTGAAATCAAATGCTGATAAGTAAATATGAGGAGTGAGATAATGAAATTTTGTTGGTGTACAATTAGGGTTAACAATATGGAGGAGTCTTTAAAGTTTTATCAAGAAATTGTAGGACTTTCTATTAGTACAAGATATATGGCTGGGGCTGAAAAGGAGATTTCTTTTTTAGGGGATGGAGAAACAAAAGTAGAACTTATTTGTGATTCAAACCATAAAGCAACTAATAATGTTGAGGGTATTTCTTTGGGCTTTGAAGTTGAGTCTGTTGACGAAATGATCAAGTTCATAAAAGAAAAAGGACTTGAAGTAGATAATGGACCTTTCCAGCCTAATCCACATATTAAATTCTTCTATGTTAAGGATCCTAATGGCTTTAGGATACAATTCGTAGAAAACATGTAACTTGGATTAAAAGGTATAAAGCATCTTCTGTTGAGGGTGCTTTTTATTATAGAATTTTTGCTTTGTTAATGTCGTCAATTACTCTCGGGGGTTGTTAACAAATCGTTACAATTTGTTTTGCTACTAATAATTGCAAGTGCTTGTTTTAGGATTTATTTACTATATAGATACCAATGCACACTAATATAAGAGCTGCAGCATTTTTCCAATCAAAAATATTTTCTCCTAAAAATATTGAAGATAAAATGGTGCCAGATACGGGAATTAAAAAATTAAATAGGGCAATAGAACCTACCTTATTGTATTTTAAAAGTATTGTCCATATGGAAAAAGCCAGAGCTGAAAGCAAACTAAGATACAATAAAACAAGTGTAGAACCTATTGTAAAGTTTGTAACATAGCCTTTATTTGAAATTCCTAAAATAATAAGTACCAATCCACCAATTAATAACTGATAACCTGTTACAATTGTTGAATCCATGCTTTGGCAAATTTTTTTACTATAAATTGAAGAAACTGAAAAGATAAATGCAGCTATGGCAACAAAGACTTCTCCGTTAATTTTAAAGTTAAAACTTAAAAGTTCACTGCTGAAATTTACTATCAATACACTAATAAACCCAAGTATACATCCAATAGCTTTTTTGTAGTTCATTTTGTCATTTTTATATAAGAAATGAGCCATAATAACGCTAAAAAAAGCAGATGTAGAATTCATTATTGAGGCTTTTACGCCAGTAGTATGAGCAAGTCCAATATAAAAGAATATGTACTGCAAGGTTGTTTGAGTTAAACCTAAGAGTATAAGTTCTTTAATGCTTTTTTTATTTAATGAAAATAGTTTTTTAGAGGAAAATAACGACACTATTAGAACCATTAATCCTGCAAGTATAAATCTATATCCTGCAAAAGACAATTCAGAAAATACATCATTTGTACTTATTTTAAATAGGGCATATCCACTTTTAACTCCTGGATAGGCACTTCCCCATAATATGCAGCAAAATGATGCAAGTAGTATTACTATCTTTTTGTTTGTAAAAAAAATTTTGTTATTCAATTCTGTCGGATCCTTTCTTTTAAGCAATAATTATATTATACATTTTTTTAGTAGTGTGTATATAGTTAGAATCTATAATGATACTTATGGATTTGAAAATGGATATAATTAAATAACTATTAAAAATATTTCAAGTTAAATAGTAACAGTTAATTTTTCGGAGTATTAATGTAAAATATAGAAAAATATTTTACAATCAAACAGAAACTTCCAGTTTCTGTTACGACCTCAGAGGTGGTAGCAATAACTGGAAGTTATTGCTTGCACTTATTATTTTCAATAGCAGGTATATTTTTGATGAACTTTAACGTTTTAATACCTCTATTAGCTAAAGTAGTACTACATAAAGAATCTAAAGAATATGGATTTCTAATGTCCTTTATGGGAGCAGGATCATTTTTAGGAGCATTTTCCCAAGTAATTAAAAGTAGATCTGGACCTAAAAAATATTTGCTTTATTCAAGTGCTGTAATATCAAGTATAGTACTTATGCTAGTTGGATTTAGCAAGAGTTTTGTTTTAGACTCAATGCTGCTGTTTTTAGTTGGATTTTTTAATATTCGTTTCAGCACTACTGCAAATTCAACTATGCAGCTGAAATCCAGTGATTAGTATAGAGGAAAAGTAATGAGTGTATATGCATTAGTTTTTAGTGAACTTACTCCAGTAGGAAGTGTGCTTACTGGAACCCTTAGCAGCAACATTAGTGTACCTTTTACATTTATATTAAGCGGTGCAGTTTCATTGGTATTTATAGTGTTGATTTTATTAGCTGAAAGAAGAAAAACTGTATACAAGTAATTTTAATTGTCAAGAATCTAATAGAGGTGATATTATGGCAGTTAAAATTACTACAGCAGCTTTTAATGGCATAGATGGAGTAATTGTATCCGTAGAGGTAGACATAGAAAGAGGTTTGCCTTGTTTTAATATAGTAGGTCTTGCAGATACTTCAGTAAAAGAATCTAGAGATAGGGTAAGAGCTGCATAGGACTAATCGAGAAAGTGCCATTTGATAATATTAGTCGAACTATTAGAAGAAGAGCTATTAGGGAAAAAAAACAGTTGGTTAAAAATATGAATATAGATGCTAGTAAATTAAGAGATGCAACATTTTATACTATACCACTATATGAAGAAACAACTCTAAGAAAGGCTAATCAATTAGCAGGAACGATGTTAGAAAATAATTATAGAGCAAATTCCTTTTCTAAGATATTTTTAATAAATGTTTTTGGGCAAACATTTGCAGATGAGGTTTTTCAAGATGGATGATTGTACAGTAAAAGAAGTATGTATTCTTCCTCCACAATCGTGTTAAATATTTATTACGTGTGAATTATTAACAAAACATGTAAATTGAGATATTTTCACGTATCAAATGTCGTATAATTAATTCAATTAATGTAATTAATGTTGTTTAATAATGCCTTTTCTGTGTTTGAGGGGATTGTGATATGCTTGTCTCATCACTCAGTTTGTTATATTTTTTGTATCTGATGCAAAAATATGATTTCTAGATTATTGTATGTTTACAAAAATAAAGGAGGGTGTAATGAGCATGATTCGTACTTTTGCGGTTACAAACGATTTAAAACTTATTGATGATATACAGATAAATCTTTTATCTGATTCTGATATCAAATGGTTTTGGGTAGATTTTGATTCACCTACTGAAGAAGAAGTAATGCTTCTTAAAACACATTTTAGCTTCCACCCACTAGCGATTGAGGATTGCTTGCATTTTTTGCAACGACCAAAACTTGATTATTATGATGGATATGATTTTTTTGTTCTACATACTTTAAACCAAGACTCACATTCACCTGAAGAAGTAGATGTATTTGTTGGAGAAAATTTCATTGTTACTTTCCATTTATCGCCGTCGCCTGAAATAGAAATGGTTCGACAAAAATTAATGGGAGACAATAATACTCTAAATAAAGGGGCATTGTACATATTTTATTTAATAATGGATAAAATTGTTGATGAGTATTTCCCTACCATTTATAAAATTGAAGATAGTATAAGTGAAATTGAAACGAAAGAAACCAATCAAAATCTAATTGAAGGTATATTTAAAATTAGGAACAAGTTACTAAAATTACGCCGAACAATTTTCCCGATGAGAGAATTACTATATAGAATTTTAAATTCGGAAAGGGTGATAATACCCAAAGAAGAACGAGTGTACTTCATGGATATTTACGACCATTTGCTGAAACTTTCCGAAATGATTGAGTCGAATCGAGAAATGACGACTGATATACGAGACAGCTACATTTCATTAAATTCAAACCGAATGAATAATATTATGAAGACACTAACCGTTATGACTTCCATTTTTATTCCCCTAACATTTATTGGAAGCATCTATGGTATGAATTTTGAATATATGCCAGAACTCACATGGCGTTGGGGATATTTTGCGGTACTAGGGGTTATGTTTGTAGTCGGCTCTGGTATGCTATTAGGGTTATGGATTAAGGGTTGGTTCAAATAAAATACATAAAAAAGCCGATGTTCTTAAGAAGAAACATCGGCTTTTTCAGGTTTATTAAAAGAACCTCTTTTTCCAGAAGATAACGGCTGTAATACTTGATAAAATAAAAGAAAAAGAATTAATAGAAACACATTTTCACTCTGAATAATTTTTATGTTGAACTTAATGGAATCTTACCCAATATAATAGAGATTGGAATATGGGCTGAAGGAATAAATGATTATATAGATTTTATTCAATTTGTGCAACAAGTGGTTGCGCAAATTCCTTGGACACATAATGTTGTTATTATGGAGAAAATAAAAGATTATGTAAGGAAAAAAATAAATTTCCTACACACAGCATGTGGAGTGTGTCGTGAAGATAGCCATCAGCCTTTAGAATTACAGGACGAAAAGCTGTGGGAAAATGATAGATACATAGTTTATACCAGATTATACCTATAAATTTGTTTAAAAGTATGGTATAATTATCCGCATATTTCATTTTTTTCAGCCCCTTTGTTTAACGGATTTTGTACTGTGGTGAGTATCTATCCATTTAAACAAAGAAGCTTTTATTTTCAAAGGTGATTTTAGCTAAAAAACGATGTAACGCTAGTGATATGAAATAAATAAACTTAATAACTTTTCAAGATTTGATGGAATAAATAATAAATTAAGCAATAACTATCCAAGTATATGAATTATGAGGAAAAATACTGAAGTGCTTAATTTTATTCTTGAATTAATGGTCTATATTGTGGAGGTGAATAGTTTGAAATCACTGGAAGAATTAAAAAAGTTGCAGAAAGATTTTCAAGAAGATTTAGAAAAAGTAGAAAAACGAATTCTAGTCTGTGGAGGAACAGGTTGTGTTTCCTCCGGATGTAGAGAAGTTCGAGATGCATTGAAAGAAGAACTAATTAATAACAATTTAGAAAATGAAGTTAAGATAGTAGAAACAGGTTGTCATGGCTTTTGTGAAAAAGGACCAATTGTAATTGTCTATCCAGAAAGAATATTCTATTGTGAAGTAAGCGCTGAAGATGTAAAAGAGTTAGTAGAAAAGCAGTTTTTAGAAGGGGAAATAGTAGAAAGATTATTATATCAAGATCCGGTTAGTGGAGAAAATATTTTCTCTTATCATGATATTGATTTTTATAGTAAACAGCAGAAACTTGTATTGGCTAATTGTGGTGAAATCAATCCAGAAAATATTAAAGATTATCTAGCAAGAGGTGGTTATCAAGCATTAGGACAAGTTTTATCTGAAATGAAGCCACAGGAAGTAATTGATGAAGTTAAGCAATCAGGTCTTCGGGGACGAGGAGGAGGAGGATTTCCAACTGGACTTAAGTGGCAGTTTGCTCGAGACAGTAAAGGGAGCAAAAAATATGTTGTTTGCAATGCTGATGAAGGTGATCCAGGTGCTTTTATGGATGAAAGTATACTGGTAGGAGATCCCCATAAGGTTCTTGAAGGGATGATTATTGCTGCTTATGCTATTGGTTCTGATAAAGGATATATTTATGTTAGAGCCGAGTATCCATTAGCTATTAAACGCTTAGAAAAGGCTATTGTTCAGGCGCGAGAGTATGGTTTGTTGGGAAAAGAATTATTTGGTACAGAATTTAATTTTGATATGGAGATTAAAGCTGGTGCGGGAGCTTTTGTCTGTGGTGAAGAGACGGCTTTGATAGCATCTATTGAAGGAAAACGGGGGATGCCTAGATCTAAACCACCATTTCCAGCTCAAAAAGGACTATGGGGTCATCCGACAAACATTAATAATGTAGAAACCTATGCTAATATTGCAGGGATTATCAATAATGGGGCTAAAGTCTTTAGTTCAATAGGCACTGAAGGTAGCAGAGGAACTAAGGTCTTTTCTTTGACAGGTAATATTAATAACACTGGTTTAGTGGAAGTACCAATGGGAATTTCAATGAAAGAAATTATTTATGATATAGGTGGGGGAGTTCCTAATGGCAGAAACTTTAAAGCAGTTCAGATTGGTGGTCCTTCTGGAGGGTGCCTGCCGAAAGATAAGTTGGATTTAGCAGTTGATTATGACTTATTATTGGAAGTGGGAGCTATGATGGGTTCTGGTGGATTGGTTGTGATGGATGAAGATAACTGTATGGTAGATATAGCTCGGTTCTTTTTAAACTTTACAGTAGCGGAGTCTTGTGGCAAGTGTGCTCCTTGCAGTGAAGGTACTAAAAGAATGTTAGAGATATTAGAAAAGATTACAGAAGGCAAGGCTAAAGTTGAAGATTTAGAGCAATTAGAGACTCTGGGAAAAGTGATAAAAGATACTGCCTTATGTGGCTTAGGACAAGCTGCCCCTAATCCAGTATTGTCAACATTGAATTATTTTAGAGCTGAATATGAAGCTCATGTAAAAGATAAAAAATGTCCAGCTGGGGTATGTCAGTCATTATTGAAATACTATATTGCTGATAACTGTAGAAGATGTACTAAATGTGCAAAGGCATGTCCTGTAGATGCCATTAGTGGAGAGGTTAAAAAGCAGCATATTATAGATAAAGATAAATGTATTAAATGTGGAACTTGTATTGAAGTTTGTCCTTTTGGTGCCATAGTTAAAGAATAAAAAATACTAAGATCTATTTTAAGTATTGATAATTCATATAGGAAAGAGGAGTATAAAGATGTTGAGTGAAAAAAAGTCATATGATAAAGCAACACAGGAAGGAATTAAAAAAGCACATTCTGATGGAGTGGAGACTGTTTGGGATAGACTAAAAGCACAACAACCTCAGTGTGGTTTTGGGCAACTTGGTTTATGTTGTAGGAATTGTAATATGGGACCATGTAGAATCGATCCCTTTGGAGAAGGACCTTCAAAGGGGGTCTGTGGTGCCACAGCTGCTACAATAGTTTCTAGAAACTTAGTTAGGATGATTGCAGCTGGAGCGGCTGCCCATGGCGATCATGGTAGAGAGGTAGCATTGGTCTTTAAAGAGATGGTTGAAGGAGAATTATCAGGGTATGAGATAAAGGATCAAGCTAAGTTAAAAGCAATAGCGTCTAAATTAGGAATTGATATAGATAGAGAAATTAAAGAAATTGCTGAAGATGTTGCTAGAATAGCTCTTTTAGACTTTGGAAAACAGGATGAAAAGATGCTTTCATTTGCCAATGCTTATGCACCTGAAAGTTTAAAGAAGCTTTGGAAGAGTATAAATGTTGCTCCTAGAAACATAGATAGGGAAGTTATAGAAAGTATGCACCGCACAAATATGGGAGTTGATGCTGATCCTCTTAGCTTAAGTCTACAGGGAATTAGAACAGCTCTTGGAGATGGTTGGGGTGGTTCTTTAATTGGTAGTGAATTTTCAGATGTGATGTTTGGTACTCCTTACCCTGTTGAGTCTTCTGCTAACTTAGGTGTGTTAGAAGAAGATAAGGTAAATGTAATTACTCATGGACATGTTCCAATCTTGTCTGAAAAGATTGTTGAAGCTGCTGAAGATGAAGAAATGATACAATTGGCCAAAAGTAAAGGAGCAGCAGGAATTGTGGTAGCTGGTATGTGCTGTACAGGAAATGAAATTGCAATGAGACATGGGATACCAACAGCGGGTAACTTTCTACAACAAGAATTGGCAATAACTACTGGTGCTGTAGATGCTATGGTAGTAGATTACCAATGTATTATGCCTTCGTTAGTAGATGTAGCCAATTGTTATCATACTAAAGTGATTACTACTTCTGAAAAAGCAAAGATACCAGGAGCAGAACATATTGAGTTTCATCCACAACAGGCAGATGAAATTGCTAGGGAAATCATTAAAACAGCCATTGAGAATTACCCTGCCAGAGTAAAAGATAAGATTAAAATACCTTCAGAAAAGATGGATGGGGTTGTAGGATTTTCTGTTGAAGCAATAGTAGAAGCCTTAGGTGGTTCCTTAAATCCACTTATTGATGCAATTAAAGAAGGTACAATCAAAGGGATAGCAGGCATAGTAGGCTGTAATAATCCTAAAGTAGAACAGGATAAAGGACATATTGAAGTTGCTAAAAAATTAATTGCTAATGATATCTTGGTAGTGGGAACAGGTTGCTGGTCAATTGCTGCTATGAAAGCTGGTCTTTTTAAAGCAGAAGGTGCTAAATTAGCTGGAGATGGTCTTCAGGCAGTCTGTAAACAACTTGGTATTCCTCCTTGTTTACACATGGGAAGCTGTGTAGATAATACCAGAATTCTTGTTGCCATATCAGCAATAGCAGAAGCTTTAGGTGTTAAGACTTCTGACTTACCTGTTGCAGGAGCAGCTCCTGAATGGATGAGTGAAAAGGCAGTAGCTATAGGTACTTATTTTATAGCTTCGGGAGTCTTTACTGTTTTAGGAGATACACCTCCTATTTTGGGAAGTAGTGAGGTAGTTAAGTTATTAACTGAAGATGTAGAAGAAGTGACTGGAGGTAAATTTGCTGTGGAAAGTAATCCTCATAAAATAGCAGATCTAATGATTGAGCATATTGAAAGCAAGCGGGCACAACTGTTAGGGAAGAGGGGATAAATATGAAAAAAATAATAGATATTGATATAGATAAATGTTTAGGCTGTCGTACCTGTCAGTTGGAATGTGCTATTGAACATTCTAATTCCAAGGATTTATTTGCAGCTATTCAGGAGAAACCTCTACCCCAGTATAGGATAAGTGTAGAATCTATAAATGGAAGTAATATTCCCTGGCAATGTCGGCACTGTGACGATGCTCCTTGTGAGATTGTCTGCCCTACAGCCGCTATAGGTAGAAAAAATGATGAAGCTCCAGTTGTGATAAATAATAATAAATGTATAGGGTGTAAGATGTGTGTTCAAGTTTGCCCCTTTGGAGTATTAAAGAGAAGTAAAGCAGACAATACTGTAATCAAGTGTGATTTCTGTATAGAAAGGCTAGAAGAAGAAAAAGAACCAGCATGTGTGAAGGGATGTCCTACAAATGCCTTGAAACTCATAACTTTAGAAGAGTTATCTAGTAAGAAAAAAGAAGCAGCAGCACAAAGACTTTTAACTGCTTCTCAACAAGGTGATAAAAGAGTAGAGTTGGGGCAGGAGTGATAGGATGAAAGTAACTATTGATGGTCAAGAAGTTAAAGTGCAGGAAGAAAAAACTATTCTTGAATTGGCAATAGAGCTGGATATTGAGATCCCAACTCTATGCCATCATGATGGTTTAGAACCTTACGGTGCTTGTAGATTATGTATCGTTGAGATAGAGAAAAATGGAAACAAAACCATAGATGCTTCTTGTACTAGATATGTAGAAGACGGTATGGTAATTAAAACAGCAACTAAAGAACTAGTGGAAAAAAGAAAATTAATAGCTGAACTGTTGCTGGCTCGAACGACAGGCTCAAAAGAATTAAAAGAAAGATTTGAGAAACTAGGAATTACAAAAAGCAGATTTGAAAGCAAGGACTATGATTGTTTATTATATTGTGGTAGATGTGTTAGAGTCTGTAAGGAAAAAGTAGGGATTGAAGCTATAAGTTTTGTAGGAAGAGGTTATGATACTAAGGTTGGTACTCCTTTTTCTATTGATTCTGATGTTTGCATAGGCTGTGGTGCCTGTGCTGAAATTTGTCCTATTGGAACTATAAAAGTTAAAGATGAAGGTTCAACTAGATATATTGAATATTTTAATACAAAGGTTGAGCTGAAAGAATGTAAGGACTGTGGAGAATTTTTTAGTACTAAAAAAATCATAGAAAAACTAAAAGAAGATTTTCCAAGTTTTTCAGACTTGGATTTATGTGAAACTTGTAAAAAAAATAACGAGATGAAGAAATTTTGGAGGGTGAAAAGATGAAGATAGCTATTTCAGGAAAAGGTGGAGTAGGTAAAACTACCATTTCTGCAGGACTTGCTAGAGTTTTTTCTAAAGAAGGAGAAAAAGTAATTGCTTTAGATACTGACTCTTCTCCAAATCTGGTAACTACGTTAGGTGGGAGCCAAGCTGATATCAAGCCATTGTCAGAAATGGATGATTTGATCGCAGAAAAGACAGGAGTAAAACCAGGCAGTGGCTATGGTCAAATGTTTAAATTGAATTTTACAGTAGATGACATTTTAGATAGATTTGGAGTCCAATGTAATGATGGTGTGCAGTTGTTAGTAGCTGGATCTATTAGACAAGGAGGAAGCGGATGTTTTTGTCCCGAGAATGCACTTATAAAAAAATTACTACAACATTACCTAAACAAATCTGACTATACCTTGATCATGGATATGGAAGCTGGAATTGAACATTTAGGAAGGGGAACTACAGAAAATATAGATGTATTAATAACAGTTGTGGAACCAAATCTACGTTCAGTTGAAACGGCAGAAAGAATAAATAAATTAGCTAAGGATATAGGTATAAAAAATAATGTAGCGGTTTTAAATAAAGTAAAGAATTCAAGAGAGAAAAAAATTATTGAGGATAAACTAAGTATCCCCGTTATCTATACTATTCCATACAGCCATAGTGTTAATGAAGCTGATCTTAAAGGAACTTCCGTATTTGATGAAGATGAAGAGTTAATGAATATGATGTCAGAATTGAAGAAAAAATTATAAGTTTAAATTGTTAAAGAAATTTAAAAATTAATCCTTCAGTTCTTTCAAAAGTTCAGCGGCCTTATCCGGTGTCATGGCAGGGTATACCTTATCATTTACGGTCAATACGGGAGCCAGTCCGCATGCGCCAAGACAGTATACAGTTTCTACAGTAAAGATTAGATCATCGGTTGTAGCTTTTGCTTCCGATAGACCTAATTCTTTACGTAGTCTGTCAAGTATAGGAATTGATTTTCTAACATGGCAGGCAGTACCGTCACAAACTTTTATGACATACTTACCTTTTGGTTCCAATGAAAAGTTCTTATAAAATGTGGCTACACTATAGATATTAGCTTCACTGATACTAAGTTTTTTTGAGAGATATGGAAAAGTCTCTTTGGGCAGGTACCCATAATGCTCCTGTATACTCTGCAAGATAGCAATAATTGCACTTTCCTTACATCCAAGCTCATCAATAATACTATCAACAATCTTGAAATCAAATGTTTCGTTCATATATATCCTCCATTCAAAATAACTACCTTAATTTTCTTTTCCATCTGCTTTATACAAACAGATAATTATACAGCATTCAGTTTTAATGCATCAGCAATCGATGGTGCGGCAATCACTTCTATTCCTTCCCTATGTAATTGCTTTAAATAATGATGATAATACGACATGCGCTTTAATGCCTGCGTTGAAATATAAATTGGGAATTCCTTACCGTCGTACATAATTGCTCGCTCCTATAATATCAGTATTTAAATATCGACATTATAATACTGGAATCGTTCATTGTCAATAACATCCTAATGGTGGGATTTTTTTAACGTATAGATAAGCTTGAACTAATAAGAGTTGTAATTTGAAAGTTAAGATTTCGTTTATATTTTACCCTCTTTAATCTTTTGCCAGGTGGTATTTAAAGTCCGTCTAAACCAACGTTGAGACAGCGGTTAGGATATCTCTTAAGCCCCTAAGGATACTTGGACAATTGCTTTTAAAATAGAAGATTACATTCAAGCTTAGGGTATATAACTCCCAGTGAATTTTACCACCTTTATTCTGGAGAGCAGCTAACTAATATTGAAGTAAGGGTGTAATTATAAGAAAAAGCAAGAATTAATTAGCCTTTGTCCAAAATAAAGGGGTTAATCCGACCTAGTTATTTATTCAAATATACTAGTATAAAATTTTTTAAGGAAGTTTACACAAAATTATTCACAGACTATATTGTTCAATTCTATATTTTAAACTTTTGTACTATTTCATTAAGTTTCTGTGCCAGTTCCGCTTGACTTTGTGATGTTTCTGCTACTTGATTTATACCTTGGTTTGCTTCAGATATACTTGACTGTATTGCTTCCGCACCCTCTGAGGATCTTTGTGCGATTTCTGCCATGTTTTGTATTGCCTCACTTACTTGTCCTACAGTGGCTGTAATTTCTTCTGTCATAGCTGCTATCTCCTCTGACATGGAGCTTACAAAATTTGAATCCTTATAGTATTGGTCTCCCATCTTTTCAAAAGCTTTAAATTGTGAATTTATATCTTCATTTATGAATTTCAATACATCACTGCTGTTATTGGAGAGATTTTTGAAGGCTTCTTGAACCTTTGAAATAGTATCCTTTATACCTGTTACTGCTTCTGAGGATTGTTCTGCCAGCTTTCTTACTTCCTCTGCTACCACTGCAAAGCCCTTTCCATGCTCTCCCGCTCTGGCTGCTTCAATGGCTGCATTAAGTGCAAGTAAGTTTATTTGTTCTGCTATAGCCCCTATAGTGTCCGACATAACATTTATATTCTCTACTACCTTTCCATCCTCAATTGCCTTTACAATTTTCTCTTTCTTTTCAGTATATATTTTTCCTACTTGTTCTATAGATTCCTTACCCTTACTTTGAACTTCACTAGCTCTTTCTTTAAATTGAGCTGCGTTATTGCTTCCTTCCATAGCTTTTTCTGACAGCTGACTGATACTGGCATCTACTTCCTCTACAGAGGCACTAATTTCTTCTGAGGAGGTACTGGTTTCCTGTACTCCATTTGTTATTCCCTTTGTAGCTGTATCTATATTTTCGAAGTTTGCATTTAGTTCCTGTACCATGGAAGAAAGTTCTTCACTGGCAGAACTCATATCCTGAGAGTTGTCCGTAATGGTTTTAACGAGATTTCTTACATTTTCCTGTGCTGTATTAAGAGAAATGGCTGTTTGTGAAAATTCGTCCGTACCTGTTATGGTTATGGGTGTAGAAAAATCATATTTAGAAAGCCTCTCAGCAAAGGACATCATTTTTGATAATGGTATAGTTATTTGCCTTATAATAATTACAGCCGATAGTACTGCAAGAATAATTCCCACTACAATAAATATATTCATATTAACGTTTGCAGCAACATAAACAACTCTATTGTTTTCATTTGTCTGCTTTGCTTCATTGTCGCTTAACTTTACAAGTTTATCAATGGTATTGAACATTGGATCAAATTTATCATACATTTGTTTGTATTGTTTTGCTGCACCCTCAAAATCATTATTATTAATAAAAGTTACCATTTTTTCTTCTTCAGTCTTAAAAGCCTGAAGCTGTGACTTATATATATTAAATAAATTTCTTTCTTGCTCACTAACTTGGAGTTTTTCATATTCCATTAAGTAGCTATCATTTATATCTATGTTATCCTGAGTATTTTTTAAGAGACTTGCCTTTTGGCTATCATCTTTTATATATATTAACTGAAGTATATTTCCGTTAATTGAAGATAAATTTTGCTCTATATCTGATAGCATATACAGACTCTTTAAATTATTATTGTATATTTTTTCTGAATTTGAATTTGATTTTTTTAAGGAGCTCATGCCTATAGCACCAACTAATCCGATTATTAAAACTACTATGAAAAATGCTATGGATATTTTTATTTTTACGTTTGTTCTTCTTAGTATATTCATCTTTTTCCCCCTCAAAATTATGTATATAATAGCAATATGTTTGCAATAATTTATCGTAAAATTTCTTATAAGCTTTAGCAATTTTACACTAAAAAGCAGTTATTTTGTTTAAATAGCTAAAAAAGTTAATATTTCCATTAACAAGGCACATGGAGTGCATTGTTAAGATTGATGTAAAATGCATCAATCATTGCTTTTTGCATTATAAGTTGTTGTATTTTTCAACACTGATTTATAATGTATATCATTAAATTAAATGTTTTCAATTGGCATGAAAAATGCTTTGATTAAATTATAGAAAAGATTTTCAAATATAAGTAAGTAGGGGAGGAGGATTAACAGTATGCATAAAGGCAAGTTAAAGTTACAGCCTAACATAAAACATAATTGGAGGGAGAAATTAAAGATGCAGCACTTAATAATTGCAGATGATTTTACTGGGGCAAATGATACTGGTGTACAGTTTAGAAAGAGAGGCATAAAGACAGATGTGATTTTTGAACCAACCCTTATAGATAGCTCAGGAGAAGCTTTTGTTATCGATACTGAATCTAGAGGGTTAACGGAAAAAGAAGCCTATGATAAGGTGATGGATATAAGTAGCAATGCATTGAACATAGACTTTGACTATGTTTATAAAAAGGTGGATTCTACATTAAGAGGTAATATAATAGCTGAAATTAAAGCCATAAATGAAAATTATAAACCAGATATTATTGTTTTTGCGCCAGCATATCCGGATAACAACAGAACTACTGTGAATGGAATTCAAAAAATGAATGGTATACCTATAACAGAAACAGAAATAGCAAAGGATCCTAAAAAGCCCGTAAAAGAAGATAACATAGCTAATTTTTTAAGAAGTGGTTTAAAGGAAGAGGTAGTTCATGTATATATAAGTGATATAAGGACAGGTAATATAGATTTATCTAAAGGAAAAATTTTCACTTTTGATGCTGAACTAAACAAGGATTTATTAAAAATAGTTGAAGCAGTAATAGACACAAAAAAGAAAGTACTTTGGGTAGGTGCAGCAGGTTTAGCAGATGCTATATTACAGACAACAACTAATTCTAAACCTGTACTATCAATCGTTGGAAGTATTAGTAATGTCTCTAGAGAACAAGTGGGTTTTGCTGAAGCTAAAGGAGCATATGTTATTGATGCACATATAGAGCTGCTTCTTCAAAATAATAACGAAGAAGATCTTATTAATGATGCCATAGACAAATTAAAAAGCGGAAGAGATGTAATCGTTATATCGAGTTTGAGGAGAGAAGATTATGAAGCATGTATACAGATAGGTGAAAGTATGGGCATGAGTAAGGAGGATATAAGCATATATACTCAGAGAAAATTAGCTTCTATTACTGAAAAGATACTAAAAGAAGTAGAAGTTTCAGGTGTATTTGCAACAGGCGGCGACACCGCTATAGAAATTATAAGTAAATTAAATTCAAAAGGATCAAGTATTATTCAAGAAATATCACCAGGAATTCCTTTAATGAAGCTAAAGGGAGGAACTTACCATGGTCTTAGAGTCATAACTAAGGCTGGTGCCTTTGGAAAAGATGATTCTCTAGAATATAGTATAAAAAAACTTAAGGAGGCTTTATAAATGAGCATTATAGGTATAACTATGGGAGATCCCGCTGGAGTTGGAGCTGAAATAACTTTAAAAGCTCTTAGCCATAACACTAATTTAAAATCTGATTACGTTGTATTTGGAAGCTACGAAGTTATGAACTATTACAAAAGCATGCTAAAAATAACTAAAGAACTAAATAATATAAATGATTTATCACAATTTGATAAGAATAAAATAAATATTATTGACGTCATGGACTTAAAAATGGTTGATTTTCAAATAGGAAAGGTTTCTGCTATCTGCGGAGATGCCGCATTTAGGTATATTGAAAAGGCAATAAAATATGCACTAGAAGGTAAGATAAAAGGTGTAGTTACAGCACCTTTAAATAAGGAGGCTCTTCACCTGGGAGGACATAACTATGATGGACATACTGAAATATTTGCTAAACTTACAGAAACAAAAAAATATTCTATGATGTTAACATCAAAGTCTTTAAGAGTTATACATGTATCCACACATACATCTTTGAGAAATGCTTGTGATAAAGTTAAAAAAGATAGGGTTTTAGATGTAATTAAATTAGCAAATGAAACTTTAATTAAAATGGGGGTAAAAGAACCTAAAATTGGTGTAGCTGGTCTTAATCCTCATGCCGGAGAGTCAGGAATCTTTGGAGACGAAGATATTAAAGAAATTAAACCAGCGGTAGAAGGGGCAGAAGCCTTAGGAATAAAGGCAGATGGACCTATTCCTCCAGATACTGTATTCTTAAAAGCACTTAAAGGTCAATATGACATTGTGGTATGTATGTATCATGATCAAGGGCATATACCACTTAAACTTTTAGGGTTTGATATAGGTGTAAATGTAACAGTAGGTCTGCCAATTATAAGAACATCTGTAGATCACGGAACAGCCTTTGATATAGCAGGTAAGGGGAAAGCAGGAGAAACTAGTATGATTGAGGCTATGAAAGTAGCTGAAATGTTTTTATAGTTTTACAACTAGTAATTGCTCAGAAAATTATAATAGGTTTATTTAAAGAGTTATATGTTTAATTAAAGATATATTTTAAACCATAAATGGGGGGATAAAAATGGATAAAAATATAAGCAATAAAGTTCCAAATGGGCGTTGGTTGCATATAATTCCGCCAACAATACTAGTATATATTGTTGCGTACATGGATCGTACAAATATAGGATTCGCTATGGCTGGAGGTATGGATAAATCATTAGGTATGACAGCAACTATATCAGGGTTAGCAGCAGGTATATTCTTTTTTGGGTATATGTTTCTTCAGATACCTGGAGGTAAAATAGCAGAAAAGGGAAGCGCAAAAAAATTTATTGCTTGGACTATTTTAGGATGGGGAGGATTTGCAATTATTTCAGGTTTTGTACAGAATGTATGGCAATTGCTTGCTATTCGTTTTCTTTTAGGTGTGGCAGAAGGTGGAGTTTGGCCGGCAATACTTACCATCATAAGTCACTGGTTTCCAAATGAAGAACGTGGTAGGGCTAATGCATTTTTCATGATGAATCTTGCAATAGCTGCAATTATTACTGGTCCTCTATCAGGATGGATTATTTCTGTTTACAATTGGCGTATGGTATTTATTATTGAAGGTATAATATCTTTGGCATTAATGTTTATATGGTTGCCACTTATGAGTGACCGTCCAGAGGATGCTAAATGGATTAGTCAAGAGGAAAAAGATTATATTAACACTAAATTACGTGAAGAACAGGAGGCTTTAAGAAAAAGTGAAGGTGAAAAAGTATCTATAGGAGAAATACTAAAAAATATTAATATGTGGAAGTTGATTCTCATATATTTTTGTTATCAAACAGGTATTTACGGTTTCTCACTTTGGCTTCCCACTCTTTTGAAAACGTTAACCCGTTCCGGTATGGCTGGTGTTGGACTTCTATCAGTCTTTCCATATATAGGTACAATTATTGGGTTATATATCTTTGGAACGCGCTCAGATAAGAGTGGGAATAGGAAGCTGTATACTGGTATACCTCTAATTGGATTTTCAATATGCTTGTTATTATCGGTTCAATTTAAGAGTCAAGTTTGGGTATCTTTTGCTTTCCTTATAGGGTGTGGAGTATTTTTTCAAGCTGCTTCAAGTGTTTTTTGGACAATACCACCAATGTTATTTTCGGCAGAGGCAGCTGGAGGTGCCCGTGGAGTTATAAATGCTCTGGGGAATCTTGGAGGATTTTTAGGACCATATCTTGTTGGATGGTTAACATATAGATATAGTTCTAGTGCAGGAATTTATAGCCTAGTAGTAATTTTGGCATTAGGATTCTTATTAACAATGACATTACCAGCTAAGACTGCTGGGAAGACACATGGAGAAAGTGTAGAAGTAGCAGAAGAAGTGTAAAAATGTAATTATAAATGGAGGCATAATAATGAATATTCCTAGTATGATAAAGATTAGACAAGATTTTAATAGAGACAGGATTGAAAATATTGAAGAGGTAGTAAAAGAAGAAATATTAAAATCAGAACTTGTTATTGAAAAAGGCTCTAATATTGCAATAGCTGTTGGAAGTAGAGGAGTAGCAAATATTGCAAGAGTTGTAAAAGCAACTGTTGAGTGTGTAAAAGGAATGGGAGGAAACCCATTTATAGTACCTGCTATGGGAAGCCATGGAGGAGCTACTGCCCAAGGACAAAAAGAAGTACTAGAGGGCTATGGTGTAACGGAGGAATATATTGGAGCTCCTATTAAATCATCTATGCAAGTAGTAGAACTTCCACAAGAAGATTTGATTAACAAAGTTTATATGGATAAAAATGCTTACGAGGCTGATGGAACAATTATAATTAATAGAATAAAAGTACACACTGATTTCCATGGACCTACAGAAAGCGGCCTTATGAAAATGTGCGTTATAGGCTTAGGAAAACACAAACAAGCATTAGAAATTCATAGATATGGAGTTTATGGATTGAGAGAGTTAATACCTAAAACAGCTAGGCAGGTATTAAAGTATGGAAATATTATTGCAGGAATAGGTATAGTTGAAAATGCTTACGATGAAACAGCTATAATAAGAGTATTAAAACCATCAGAAATAGAAGAGGAAGAGAAGAAGCTTTTACAATACAATAAGAAGAATATGCCGAAGCTTCCGGTAGATAAAATAGATATTTTAATTGTTGATGAATTGGGTAAAAACGTAAGTGGAACAGGCATGGATACGAATATTATAGGAAGGATTAAGATTAGAGGTCAACAAGAGCCTGAAAGTCCTAATATCACTAATATTATAGTTACGGACTTAACGGAAGAATCTCATGGTAATGCTCTTGGCATGGGACTAGCAGATTTTATAACAAAAAGGCTAGCAAATAAAATAGATTTTAAACCAACCTACGAAAATACTGTTACAAGTACATTTATAGAAAGAGCAAAGATGCCTATTGTAGCAGATACAGATAAACAGGCTATCCAGTTTGCACTAAGAACTTTTGGCCCAATAGATATAGAAAAAGCAAGAATTGTTAGAATAAAAAATACATTAAAATTAGATGAAATTTATGTATCTGATATAATTTTGGAAGAAATAAAATATAGAGATGACATAGAAATTATAGGAGAATTTCAGGACTTAATTGATAGTGAGGGTGAATTCATAAGATTTTAATGTTATATGTTTCGAGTTTAGACCCTATATAGATAATCATGTCCGAAATTTAACTTATACTACAGTATATATTACCATGTTTCGTCACGTTAAATATTTTTAATTAGTCTAAAGCTCAAATTTAAGCAGAGAGCCAAAATCTATGATTTTGTGCGAATCGGTTAAGCAGACATACAAAATCTGTGATTTTAATATGGTCGCTTACTCTGTGAGTACTCCTCTGACGAAAGGAAGAGGAGTTTCATAATAATATAAAAGAACTTTGATAAACTCCTGCCTCAAACATATCTAAAGTTCTAAGATTTTTCTCGAATTTTCGCTAAGACTAATAAAAAAATATTTAAATGTGACTTCAACATTGGTAATATATCCCCCCGTATAAGTTAAATTTAAGCTGTGGGTATTTATATAACTGAGTACAAGGTTAAACTCTTATATTAACTTATACACCTCTAATATAATTATTAGAGGTGTATAAACTTTTTATAAGTTATTATGAAAATTAGTTAATTTGTAATGTATATTACATATAATTAATATGAAGTATTTTCCAATGTATCAAATTGTTAAATAAATTTAATTACATAACTTAAATAAAGAAATAGGTTAAGTAAACCTATTTAATATTAAATCTAAATTATAAAAATGTAGGGTGATTCGATGAAAGAAATTGTGTTAATTTCTCCTTTTGAAAAACTTAAAAATATTGCACAAGAGGTTATTGAGGAAAATGGTCTTGAGGTTGATGTAGTTGTTGGAGATTTGAGAGAAGGAGTAGTGGAAGCAAAAAAGGCAGTGGATAACGGGGCAAATGTTATTATATCACGTGGTGGTACATATACAATGATAAAAAACTCAGTAAACATACCAGTTGTTGAAATTAAAATGAGCTCCTTTGATATATTAAGAGGTTTTAAGGATTTGATAGATTACAAAGAAAAGATAGGAGTTGTGGGATATAAAAATACTATTTTGGGATGCGAAAATATACGTGAAATTTTAAATTTAAAATTAGAGATTACTGAAATTTCTAATGAGGAAGATGTCTATGAACTAATAAGAAATATGATAAATCATAAGGTAAATGTTTTTGTAGGTGATTCTATAGGTAGTAATACTGCTGAGAGACTAGGCGTTAGGGGTTTTCGTATAGAGTCGGGAAAGGAAGCAGTTTATGATGCAATACAGGAATCTATAAGAATACTAAATGTATCTAAGAAGGAAAAAGAAAAAACAGAGCGTTTTAAGACTATAACAAATTTCGTTAGTGATGGTATAGTAGCAATTGATAAGCACGGGAAAATAACCTTATTCAATTCAATAGCTGAAAAACTGTTTGCATACTCAGAAAAGAATGTAGTAGGTAAGAATATTAGTGAAATACTTAAAGATACAAGTATGGTTGAAGTGTTAAAAACAGGGAAATTGCAGATTGGTGAGGTACAAGAAGTAAATAAACATAAGATTGCATTTAATAGAATACCTATACTTGTAGATAACGCTATCACTGGAGTAGTAGCTACTTTTCAGGATGTGACTCATATACAAGATTTAGAACATAAAATAAGGCGTAATCTCATTGATAAAGGATTCACCGCTAAATATAATTTTGAGGATATTATATTTAGAAGTGAAATAACCAAAACTTGTATCCAAAATGCAAAACGGTATAGCGAATTTGACTCTCCAATATTGATATTGGGAAAGTCTGGTGTAGGAAAGGAACTGTTTGCACAAAGTATACACAACAAAAGTAAGAGATGTAACGGACCCTTTGTAGCTATAAATTGTGCTGCACTTCCAGAGAACCTTATTGAAAGCGAACTTTTTGGACATGTGGAAGGTTCTTTCACTGGGGCAAAGAAAGGTGGAAAACCGGGACTCTTTGAATTGGCACACAAGGGAACTATTTTTCTAGATGAAATAGGTGAGCTATCACTAGAATTTCAAGCCAGGCTTTTAAGAGTACTGCAGGAAAAAAAAGTTATGAGAATTGGTGACGATAAGGTGATACCTTTAGATGTAAGAATTATTTCTGCAACTAATAGAAATATTAGAGCAATGGTTGAAGAAAATAAATTTAGAGAAGATTTATTCTTCCGTATTAATATATTAACTTTGTTAATTCCTTCTCTTAATGAGAGAGAGGAGGATATTTTAGAACTATCACAGTTTTTCTTAACCTCATATTCTATAAAGTATGATAAAAATATTTATGGTATTGAAGATGAAGCTAAACAGTACTTGATTAACTATCAGTACAAGGGTAATATAAGAGAACTTGAAGGGATAATAGAAAGAGCTGTAGTTTTATGTGAAAACAATAAAATTGGACTAAGAGACATTAAGATTCAGGATTGTTATATAAAGGATAACATAGTTAATGAGGAAGTTGCTGAAGGTAGATTAGTTACTTTGAAGGAACTAGAAGAAAATTATATAAATGAAGTAATAAGCAGATGTAAGGGAAACTTATCCGAGGCCTCAAGAATTCTCGGAGTAAATAGAAGTACATTGTGGAGAAAATTGAAAAGTAATTCTGTATAGTATTGAAAACAATTAGATAATTAGAATATAATTATTGTGTATATTAACAAGGCTTAAGTTAGTTATTTTTAAAGCAATATAAAGTGCAACTTGAATCAGATGGGAGTATTAGAGCGGGTAGTCATTGGATAAAAACGTTTAAATTTTTCAGTAATATAAGGGGAGGTGAAATCTTCACACAAAAGTTAGATAGTTATAAAATTTTGTGTGATAAGTTTTATGGAAGAAATATTATTAGTTGCTCCTTATGATAAATTAGAACAATTAGCTAAGAAACTAAAAAAATCTGTAAACGTACCCTTTTCTGTATTAACCAGTAATTTAGATCAAGGAATTAATAAAATTGAAAAGAAGATAAAGGGAGGAGTAAAAGTTATAGTAACCAGAGGGGGAACGGCCAGATATCTAAGAAAAAAGTTAGATACGCCTATTATAGAAATTCCTGTAACATCATTCGATATATTAAAGGCTATAAGCAGCATAAGTAACAAAGGTTACAAAAGGATAGCTTTTGTTACTACATCAAATATCATATTTAAAAAAGATTACTTCAATAAGATACTTGATGTTACTCTAGACTTTGAAGCGTGTAATGAAGTGAGTGAAATTGCAGGTAAAGTAAAATATCTTATATCTGATAAAAAAGTTGATGCAATTGTAGGAGATGTAATAGCTACAAGGGAAGCAATTAAAAATGGTATATATGGAGAATTGCTAGAGTCCGGTGAAGAATCCATAGTACAAGCTATAATTCAAGCAAATGAGATAATAAAATTAAATTTAGAAGAGAGGGTAAGAGCGAAAAAATTTGAAACTATATTAAATATGGTAAGAGAAGGCATCATTACAGTTGACACTCATGATAACTTAACTGTATATAATTCTGCTGTAGAGAAGATACTAGGATATTCTAAGGACAGTGTTATTGGAAAAAATATAAATGAATGTTTACCTGAAGGTATAGTAAATAAACTTAGTGAAAAAATGAAAGAAGAAAATATGCTCACTGATTTAAATGGTAAAAAGGTAGTATTCAACAAAGTTCCAATATGCATAGATGATAAATTATGTGATACTGTCATATTTTTGGACGAGACTACTAACATAGAAAAACTTGAATTAAAAATAAGAAAAAACTTAAATGAAAAAGGATTTGTAGCTAAAAATAATTTTTCAAATATCATTGGCGAAAGTCATGAAATCGTTAAGATGAAAAATCAGGCTATTAAATTTGCAAAGTCAGAAGGTACTATTTTAATTCACGGTGAAACTGGTACAGGAAAAGAATTGTTTGCTCAAAGTATTCACAATGAAAGTAAAAGGGTAAACATGCCATTTGTATCTGTAAACTGTGCGGCTCTAAGTGCAAACTTACTTGAAAGTGAACTTTTTGGGTATGAAGAGGGGGCATTTACTGGAGCTGTGAGAGGAGGAAAGAAAGGCCTTTTTGAACTTTCTCATGGGGGAACTCTATTTCTTGATGAGATAGGTGAAATATCTTTAGGATTTCAGTCAAAATTATTAAGGGTATTACAGGAAAAAGAAATAAGAAGAATAGGAGGAGATAAGGTTATTCCTATTAATGTAAGAATAATATGTGCAACAAATAGAAATCTTTTAGAAGAAGTTGAAAAAGGAAACTTTAGGGAAGACTTATATTATAGACTTAGTGCACTTGAATTAGATTTAATACCTATTAGATTAAGAAAAAAAGATATTGTTCCAATGGTTATTTCATTTTTGCAAGAAGAATGCATTAGAGAAAATAAGAAGTTATACTGGAATAATAATAACATTTTTAATTGTTTACTAGACTATGATTGGTATGGAAATGCTAGAGAATTACGCAACTTAATAGAGAGACTTGTAGCTTGTTGTGATGGACAAGAACTAAATGAAGAATTCATTATGGAAACGTTAAACTCTAAAAAGAAAAAGAAAATTAGTAAAAGTGAGAAGGATAACAAAAATGAAATAAATATAAGGTTATCTAATAATTTAAAGGAAATGGAAAGTGAAATTTTAAAAATTCTATTAAATAGGTGTAATGGCGATAAGGACAAGTTATGTAAAGATTTCTGTATAAGCAAAACTACTCTGTGGAGAAAACTAAATTTCAATAATGAAAAATAATATTTCATTATTGAAATCAAAAAGGAAAGTTCTGAGTTTTTGAACTTTCCTTTTTTTGTAATTGTTTTCAGAATCTTTAAAAATTAAGGCTTGTGAGCAAAAAAATTTTTGTTTTATAAGTTTGGCACAGAGTTTGCTTAATAATAAAAGTGTAGAAGAAATAAAAGTTTACTAGGAGGTATATTATGTTAAAAGGAGTTATTACACCAGTTGTAACCGTTTTTGATGAGGAGGGGAAATTAGATTTTAAAGGAAACGAAGAAGGAATTAATAGCTTAGTAAATGGCGGAGTAAATGGTCTTTTGTTTTTAGGAAGTATTGGGGAATTCTTCGCAATGACAATGGATGAGAGAAAAGAATTTATAAGATTTGTTATTAAGACAGTAAATAAAAGAGTACCAGTTCTAATAGGCACAGGTGGTACTGTAGTTAAGGAAGTTATAGAATTAACAAACTTTGCTAAAGATGAAGGTGCTGATGCAGCAGTTGTTATATCACCTTATTATTTTAAGTTAAATAATGATAGCCTTTACAACTATTTTGCTGAAGTAGCTCAAAATACAGAGTTACCATTAGTTCTCTATAACTTTCCTGATAGAACAGCAGTAAATATTGATGCTAAACTTGTTCTAAAATTAGCAAAGGAATTTAAGAATATCATTGGAATTAAAGATACAGTAGATAATATTAGCCATACAAGACAATTAATTAATATAGTTAAATCAGAAATAAAAGACTTTGCAGTATTTTCAGGCTTTGATGAATATTTTGTTCCCAATCTATTAGCAGGTGGAAATGGACTTATTGGAGGGCTTTCTAACATTGCTCCAGAGTATTTTGCAAAGCTTTTCAAAGCTTATAATGATAAAGATTTTGAAACCCTTGAATTATTACAAAGAAATGTTAACGTTTTGATGGGTATTTATACAGTATCTGATTTCTTTATCCCAGCTATTAAGACAGCAAAAATGCTAACAGGGTATAAAATAAAGCCTACATGTAAAAGTCCTGCATCTACATTAAGTGAAGATCAGGTAGAAGAAATTAAAGAGATTCTTAAAAAAGCAAAGTTAACCTAATATATTAGATTTATATAATCATGGGGGGATAGTTTATGAAGATAATGAAAACCATACAGAAGGTTCCAGGGGGAATGATGGTTGTTCCACTGCTACTAGGAGCAATAATTAATACCTTTGCTCCACAAGCCTTAAAAATAGGATCTTTTACTACGGCACTTTTTTCCAATGTTGCTGCTGCTACAATAGTAGGAATGCAGTTATTCTTTATAGGAACAGGTTTAAAAGTTAAAGAGGCCCCAGAGGCTCTTAAAAGAGGTACTGTTTTACTTATATCAAAATACGTTGCTGGTGCAATTTTAGGAATTCTTATAGCCAAGTTTTTTGGAAGAGAAGGTATTTTAGGAGTATCAGCATTAGCAATAATAAGTTCTGTTACAGGTGCAAATGGAAGCTTGTATCTTGCATTAATGGGTGAGTATGGAGATTCTAAAGACTTGGCAGCACAAAGCATTATGAATATTCATGATGGTCCATTCTTAACGCTTCTTACTTTTGGCGTATCAGGTTTGGCTAATATTCCCATAATGGCCTTATTTGCTGCTATTGTACCTCTACTTATTGGATGTATCTTAGGAAATCTAGATGATGATTTCAGAAAATTCTTTTCACCAGGGGTAGGGTTAGTAATACCATTTATAGGTTTTGCTCTAGGAGCAGGAATAAACTTCTTTAATATTGTTAGAGCAGGATTTAGTGGAGTACTTTTAGCAGCAATGGTATTTATCATTGGTGGAGGTTGCGCTATACTTGGTGACAAATTTATCAGTAGAAGACCTGGTTATGCTGGAGCTGCTATAGCAAGTGCAGCAGGAAACACCATCGCAACACCAGCAGCAGTTGCATTAGTTGATCCAACATATAAACCATTTGTTGCGTCAGCAACAGCACAGATTGCAGCAGCTGTTGTTATAACAGCTATTATAGTTCCTCCTTTTGTTGATTGGATGGCAAAGAAGTATGGAGCTCCTAAATTCAATAATGATGCAGTCAATAATAATGTAGCTGAAACTTCAATATAAATATAAATTTAATAAATAAAGAAAGAAAGGATGATAAAAATGGAAAATAAGATTAATTCATTAATTATTAACGAAAAAGATAGTGTTGCAGTAGCAATAGAGGAATTAAAAGAAGCAAGTATTGCTAGCTATAAAGTTGGAGAAGAAACAAGACAAGTTAATATTGTACAAAATGTTCCTATATATCACAAGTTTGCTATTGTTGATATAAAAGAAGGAGATTTAGTTTATAAATATGGACAAGTGATAGGCAAGGCTACCCAGGATATAAAGATAGGACAACATCTACACACTCATAATATAACTGGTATTCGTGAAATGTTAGAAGGTTAAGAAAGGGAGGAATTAAATATGAATTTTTTAGGATATAGAAGACCAGATGGAAAAGTTGGAATAAGAAATCATGTATTAGTATTAGCTACTTGTGCTTGTTCAAGTGAAACTGCAAGGGTAATAGCTAATCAAGTACAAGGAGCAGTACACATCATAAATCAAAATGGATGTGCTCAGGTTGAGGGTGACTTAAAAATAACAATGGATATACTATCAGGACTTGCTGCAAATCCAAATGTGTATGGAACTGTATTAGTTGGGCTTGGATGCGAAAATGCTCAACCAAATGATATGTATGAATTAGTGAAATCAAAGACTAATAAACCACTTGAGATGGTAGTTATTCAAGAAGAAGGAGGAACTACTGCTACAGTAAAAAAGGGTGTAGAGTATGCTAGACAATTAGTTATGGAAGCTTCCATGCTGCAAAGAGAAGAATTCCCATTATCAGAGTTAATTGTTGCAACCAACTGTGGTGGTTCAGACCCAACATCAGGATTAGCGGCTAATCCGGTACTTGGAAATGCAAGTGATAGACTAGTTGACTTAGGGTCTACTTCAATTCTATGCGAAACTACAGAATTTATAGGTGCTGAGCATGTATTAGCTGAAAAAGCAGCTACTCCAGAAATAAAAGAACAGATTTATCACATTATTAAGAGATACGAAGATCACTTAAAGAATGCTGGAGAAAACTTAAGAAATGGTAATCCTTCTCCAGGAAATAAAGCAGGTGGAATAACTACATTAGAAGAAAAATCATTAGGATGTATACACAAAGGCGGAAATAGACCAATAGTTGAAGTTACTGATTATGGTGTAGGTCCAAGTAAAAAAGGATTAGTTATAATGGATACTCCAGGATATGATATAGCTTCAGTTACAGGATTGGTAGCTGGTGGTGCTCAAATGGTAGTATTTACAACAGGTAGAGGAACTCCTACAGGAAATGCATTAGCTCCAGTTTTAAAAATGACTGCTAATAAAATAACATATAATAAAATGAAAGAAAATATGGACTTTGATGTAAGTGCAGTAATAGCAGGAACTAAATCAATGGAAGAAATGGGAGAGGAACTTTTAAAAGAAATCATAGAAGTTGCTAATGGTAAAGTTGTAAAGGCTGAAGCTCTTGGATTTAATGACATTGCTATAAGCAGAGTATGTAACTATGTATAATTAGATAAAATGGACATATATTCATGGATATATAATCTCAACAGGAACACCTTCAGGAATACAGGCTGTAAAAGATGGCGACATATTAGAAGTGACAGTAGAGAAAATAGGAGCACTAAAAAATACGGTAAAAATTGTGTAATACTGTGAGACTTATAAACCCTATGTTAAAGTCATAGGGTTTATAAGTTGTTTATACCTAAAACAACTTATTATATGATCATTTATTATCCCAGTTGCTTGTAAAAATGAATAAACAATAGTTGACCCTAAAAACTTAAACCCTCGCTTTTTTAAATCCTTACTTATCTTATCGGAGAGTTCAGAGTTAGCAGGAATCTCTGAGATATTTTCCCAGGAGTTTAATACAGGCTTATTATCTACAAATGTCCATATATAACTACTGAAGCTGCCAAACTCTTCTTGTATATTTAAAAAGCATCTTGCATTATTTATGGAAGCCTCAATCTTTCTTTTGTTCCGTATAATACCATTATTTTGAAGCAGCTCATTTATTTTTTCTTCTGAGTAAGTTGCGACTAATAATGGGTCAAAATTATAATAAGCTTTTCTATAACCTTCTCTTTTTCTGAGTATAGTTATCCAACTAAGTCCAGCTTGTGCTGACTCAAGTACCATGAATTCAAAAAATTTTCTATCATCATAAACAGGCATACCCCATTCTTCGTCGTGATATTTTATGTACAAATCATCATTATCACACCAACTACATCTTTCCAATCTATAGCACCTCTCTCGGTAAAATGAATTTTAGTTGTACAAATTCAGTTCACATCAGTTTTTAACTCATGGGTTGTAGTATAAAAGTTAAAGAGTCATAGCTATGATAAACTAATGGGTAAAAGTATATATTGTCAATTATACTAATTTTTTTATATGGTCATATATATTATATACATAGACTATTACAATAGCTAGTTTTTATATTCTTACTTTAGCACATTATAGATAACTACAACATAAATTTAACTTATACGTAGGAATATGTTGCCAAAACTGAGCGCACTTTTAAAAACTTTTTTATTAGTCTTAGTGAAGTGTTTATGAAAATCTTAGAAGCTTTGATATGTTTGAGGTACGAGTTTATCAAAGGTTCTTAGATTTTCATAAACACGAACTTTAGACTAATTAAAAGTTTTTAATGTGCCGAAGTTTGGCAGCATATTCCGGAGTATAAGTTAAATTTCGGGCGTGGTTATATAGGGTTCTTCAATCAAAATTTAACTTAGTGGCAGGTGAGTTTATGATAATAGATTTTTCTTATACAAGAAAGAATATAAACTTTGTTGAAGGATATATATTAAAAGGAGCTTTTTATAGATGCAGCTATACAAGATTTAAAACATTTTACAGGACACCAGCTCCAGGGACAGAAGTAGTTGAGTTATATAATTTTATACCTAAAAGTACCCCAAAAGCATCTGTAATTATTTTACATGGATTAGGTAGTCGTAATGTTAAATTTATGTTTTGGTTAGGTACACATTTAGCTTCTGTAGGAGTTAACTCTACTATAATAATACTTCCTGGAAATTATACCCGTGTAGAACATAAATCTGTTAGTGGAAGAAGTTATATTTGGCCAGATATTAAAGTAATGTATCAATTTTGGGAACATGCCATTGTAGACATACGATGTACAATAGACTTATTAGAACAACAAAAAATCTGGAATAAAAATAATTGCGTAGTAGGATACTGTCTTGGAGGAATGCTGGCATCAATCGCTGCAACATTCGACAAGCGTATAAGTGAAACTATATTTATGGCTACGGGAGGATATTTCCCTAAAATAATACATGAGTCTAGGGTTACGGCCTTTGCTAGAAGACTTTTTCAGAATGGATTTAAGAGTGAGTATTACTTAGAAAATAAAGAAAAACTTTATGATATTTATAATAAACAGTTTCAGCAAGTAAAAAATATGGAATTATTAGAGATAGTAAGAAGTGAACATATTCATCCACTTTTCAGAATAGACCCCATTTCCTATGCACACTTACTTGATAAGTCTAAAATAACTTTTATAGATGCACTGTTTGATGAGACCTTACCTTTAAAGAGTAGGACTATGCTTTTTAGAGAAATGAAAGGATCAACTAGGTATGTAATTCCCATGACTCATGCCAGTTGGTTACCTTTTGAGTCTTTTTTAGCTAGATATATATTACTTAAAGTTAATATAAATGATAAAAAATCAGCTAATCTAGTGCTAAAAAAGCAAGAAATATTTGACTATGTTACTTTAAAATTATTAGGTAAACTGTAATACATGTGTGCGTAGCTCAAAAACACAAACTAATAATTTGTTTTAAATTTTAATACAGTTTAAACCATTACTAATAATTTTAAGGCTTTCTATTGACATATATTTTATCCAATAATATAATTATACAAAAACGAAGTTTAAATATTATAAAATACAATTTATATTTCCATTAATTTGGGTGGAACCGCGGACAATACTCGCCCCATTTTTGGGGAGAGTTTTTTATTTTCATAAATGGAGTACATAAATATCAATTATGCTAGTTTAAACATAATGATAAAATGGTAAGTTTTTTATTCAAATATTAAACAGAGGTGAATTATAGTGATTAAAGTTAGAATACCAGCTACGACAGCTAATATGGGACCAGGTTTTGATTGCCTTGGTATGGCATTAAAGTTTTATAATGAGTTTGAAATAAGTGAAAATAATGAAGAAACAATAGTATTTAATAATGGAATAAAAAGTGAAGAAGATTATAAAGAAAACTTAATATATATTAGTATGGTAAAAGCTTTTGAAAAATTTAATTATAAATACGGACATTTTACTATAAATGTTTCTAAGTGTGAGGTGCCTCTTTCAAGAGGACTTGGAAGTAGTGCAACTTGTATCGTAGGCGGAATTTCAGCGGCAAATGCATTTATGGGAAATAAAATGTCTATGGATGAAATTGTCGAACTTTCTACAGAAATAGAGGGACACCCAGATAACGTAGTTCCTGCTGCTGTTGGGGGAATGGCTGTATCAATACAAAATGGACATGAGGTAACTTACTCTAAAATAAAAGTACCAAATGAATTAAAATTTGCTGCTATAATACCTAGTTTTAAGGTAAGTACTGAAAAATCAAGAGAAGTTTTACCTAAAGCATATGTAAGAGAAGATTGTATTTTTAATTCATCAAGGACTGCTATGCTTGTTAGTGCTCTATATAATGGAGAATTTGATAAATTAAGAATATGTTTTGAAGATAGGATACATCAACCTTATAGAAAAAATTTAATTAAAGATTCAGATTTAGTATTTGAAAAGGTTAAAGAACTTGGAGCTGTAGGGGAATTTATTAGTGGGTCTGGTTCTACGCTCATGGCTGTTATCAATAAGAATGAAGAAGACAAGTTTCAAAAAGAATTAAAAATATTTTTAGATAATCTTGAGGATCAATGGGAGCTTGTTTTGTTAGAGCCTGATACAGAAGGCGTTAGAGTTGAAAAATATTAGAATAAAGTAAGAGAGTTTTAAATTTTTATATTAAGTAATTGAGAGGAGCTTTATAGCTCCTTTTTATGTAAATTTAAACGTTTTATCTAAAGCTAAGAATCACTTGATGACTATAAGTTTCTATAGGGGGGAGCTTAAAAATTGGAAGTTTATGTAGAAGATAAATGTCTTGAAAGTGGGGCTATATTAAAAGGCATTTATGAAATAAAAGAAATAATAGCTAAAGGGGAATTGTCTATAGTATATATAGCACAGAATATTAAGGACAAGTATAAATATGTAATAAAGGAATATTTTCCAGATAAACTGGTATTAAGAGATTTAGATGGTAAAACAGTTTTATGTAAAATGCCAGGTTTAAAAGATAAATATAACAATTCAAGAAAAGAGTTTTCTCATGAAGCTATGATCTTAAAAAAGTTTAATAATAAAAATATTGCTAAATATATTGATTGCTTTATAGAAAATAATACAACCTATATTGTAATACAATATTATGAGGGAAAAACTCTTGATAAATATATAGAAGAAAATAAGGATATTCCCATTTATTATTTTTTTAAAAATATATTTATTCCTATAATCAATACTATAGAGTTTATACATAAAAAAAATATACTACATAGGGATATTAAACCCAGCAATATAATAATTGATGAAAAATGCAATCATGTAATTATTGACTTTGGTTCTGCCATAAATTATAAAGAAAATAAAAAAAAGATAATATTTATAACACCTGGATTTTCTCCATTAGAATTTTTCTCAGAAGAATCGAAACAAGGTACATACTCAGATATTTATAGTTTTGCAGCTACCATATATTATTATTTATGTGGAAAGGCACCTGCTGCGGTATCAGAAAGAGTTATTGAAGATAATATAGAAAATATAAATAAATATAACAAACAAATATCTTTTATATTCTCAAGTATTATAATGCGTAACTTATCTATTGACTATGGAAGAAGATTTTCCGTATTAAAGCTTTTAAAAATATTTATTTATTTAGAATGCCTTATTTTAAAAATAAAGATTAACATAAGGAAGTAACAATTATTCACATTAATATTATAAAAGTAATTTCCAAATCTAATATACCATAAAACTGTAAATTTTCATATCTTTTTAATTTTTGTTGCTACATGTAGCAACATTTTTTTATTTTATTTTGTAGAACTAAAGTTATTTGTAAATCCTTTACAAAATAGATTTAACAAGGTCTCATTTATATATTAAATTTAATTGTAACTTTAGTGTAATTATATACATTCGTTAAAAAAAAATTTTTTTTGGGTTAATTATCATAAAAAAAGGTTGATTGGGTAAAAATGTTATGTTAATATACAATTATCCAATGATGGATTTTATTGACACAATATGATTAAAAATGAAAAATAGGGGGGGCAAAAGTGGATACTATTTACCAAACAAACAAAAGTATACTTTTTGAGGAAATTAATCCTGAAAAATTAGATCTTATTACCATTGTGGGAGATGTTAAAGGAATAGATAGCTTAAGTGATGAAAAAGTAAGAGAAATTAATGAGCATCTTCTTGTAAAGAATTTTGATGAATTTTTAGAAAAATTTTCTCCTAGTGTATATTCATTTTATAATGCTGCCAATCAAAAAGTTGTTTACGCATTAAAAAAACCTGAAAACATTTCTGATGAATGTATTTCAGAAATAAAGCTTGATCAAAACAATGATTTTTTAAAAATGTTATTTACACTAATAGATACCAAAAGAAGTCAAGGTATAAAAAATGTTGATTTTAAATTTGAAAAAGTTCTTGATATGATATCCCCAAAAAAAGTAATTGAAGATATAAAGCAGGTAAGAAAAGAGATACATTACTTATATAATAAATATGAAGAACTTGATGAAGAAGATCCTAAAAGATTAGATTTAGGAGATAAGTTAAATTATAAATTTGAAGAAGCAAGTCAAAATTATAATAATGTAATGGCCATGCTTCCTTTGGCAATTGAAGATATAAAGACTAGGCTTTTATTTGGAAAAAATCAAGAAGATAACAAAGCAGAGGCTGTACAAATAGGCATGCTAAGTATGGGAGATAACGGTGAATTAAAAATAATAGAAGCTCCTAAAAGTGATAGTAATGCATTAATGGTAATGGATGAAAATACAAACAATAGTCTTGTTAGTACATTTGAGGAAGACTATGAAGTTATTACAGAGAATGCATCTGATTATGTAAAAGATCTTGTAGTGAGGACATTTTGTCCATTGCCAGCAATACAAAATGAAATAGATGTAGAAAGAGAAGTACAAAATTATAATACTTATCTTGAATTTTACAAAACTGCAAAAGATGATTTTGTAAAAACAGCCAAGCCTCTAGTTGAAAAAATATTGGGTGTAAAAATGTTTTTTGATCAATATAATACTAAAAATAAAGGAATGCAGCCTACACTTATTATTACAAATAATAAACTGGATATGACAGTAAAAAGTAGTAATTCAGATAGATTAGAAACATATCTAAATACAGTAAATTCTAAGAATGATTTTATGGATACTATATGGTTCAGCATAGTTCCATCTATAGAAATGTCATCAGTAGGCAAAGTGAAGACAAGAAGAGAAAGATTTAGAGGCAATGAAAAAGTATCTCAAAAAGAAGGAAATACAATTGAATCTTTAACTATATTATTGGAAATTCTAAAAAAATACAAGATACAAGTATTTTTCAATTTCGAGGCTAACGATGAAACTACATTTAATAATATGGCCACAGCTGGAATTGATAAGTATATGGAAAAATGTGAAGTGTTAACTCATCAAGATTATAGTGAGTTTGCTATACCTTGTATGCCTAATTTTACAATTATTCCAAAAGACAAGTCAGGAGTAATAATAGATAGTAAAATGCTGCAAACAGAAGAAGGGGTAAAACTTTCACAGGAAAAAGAAGATATATTAAAGCTTTGGATAGAAGGTGTATACGTAGATGCATCTTACATAGCAGCTGGAATTGTTGCTGCATATCAGTGTCCAGAGTACTTAAAGGAATATTTTAAAAATGTAAGCAAAGATTACCCAGGGGTAAGATTTGATATAGAGTCAGGTGAGAATAATTTAAAAGTAATTACCACTATGGCAAAAGAAATATCAGGATTTACAAATAACATAAAGGACTCTATAAATAGAAGAAGCTTTGGATTTGTTTTTTCTTCCGAGAATGCTCAGCTCCAAGGAAGGGATATAAAGAGAATAACAGTTTATAAAGCACGAAGCTTAGCACTTACAGAAGATGGATTTGATTCTATTTATAAAACAAGTGTAAGTACTTATATAGAAAGAATTTTAAGATTTCAGACTAGTGATTTTAAACAAGATAATATTGTAAAGTTCTTTAGTAATAATCCAAGTAGTCAAAAAAGCAAATGGATTAATAGCCGAAGTTCTGTAAATTCAATTATTCAAGATGGAGATGATTTAAATTACATAATAGATGATTCAAGTAATTTATGTGAAATTGATCTTGTATTTAATGGAAATGTTAAAAATCTTCAAGTGGCTATTACAAAAAGCACAAGTGCAGTTAAATAATGGTGTACAAGCTATTAGTACTTTCCCAAAGTATTAATATAAATTAATTTATTAAAAAATAGGAGGTAACATTTTATGGGATTCAGATTAAAAGTTGAAGGTTCAGAAACAATTGAATTGGGGGCAGATAACATTCAAACTGTAAAGTATGAAACAGATACGCCTAATGATTCAAACGCAAGATCTACAGATGTAGGTTCTATTCTTACAGTAAGCGGTAAAATTATCACAGCTACAGACGGTGACAAGGCTGATGACACTTTAAAATTAGCTAAATGGTCACTTGTGTCAGCAGAAAAAGCAGATTGCTACAGAAAAGTTACTCTTGAAACAATAGCTGCTGATCAGGTAGTAAGAAAAATCAATATTCCAAATGCATTCGTAGTTGATTATACTGAAGAGTTTGGAGATACTGAAGGCGTAGGATCCTTTGTGCTTGTTGTTAAACAAAAAAGAGACAAAAACGAATTTGTTAAAATTGAAGGCGGATATGCTGCAGGCTAAGAACTAATATTTTCTGCAAATTTTATTTTACTTTTTATAGGTTTAGAAGGCAGAATATTCTGCCTTTTGAACCTATATGCAATATTTATTATTAATAAAATTTTTCACAGTATAAAGTGAAAGGAACGAGTAGGATGACAAGAGAAGAAGCATTACAACATTTTCAAGAAAAATATGTGAAAATAAAAAGTGATGAAAAGATAGATGAACTAAAAAAATACTATATAAAAAATAAAGATGAACTTGCAAATGGTTTTATAAAATCATTCAAAGATATATGTATAAAAATAAGTAATATGCAGTCAGCTGCAGAGAAAGATAAAATAGCGTATATAAATTACTCAATACTTAGAACTAATATAATGGATAGAAAATACATGCATTTAGTAGATGCATTTAATAAATACTGGTACTTTGATATTCAAGAATGTAGTACAGAATATGACACTAGCTGGGCATTTGATTTTTTAGAGGAATTTGAAAAAGAACTAGAGGAAATAAGAAAGCTATATATGAATAAGATATCAGCTCCAGATATAGACAAGATAAAGTTAAAGGAAACAAAATTATATAATCAATACATTATAGACTTAGCTAAATATTCCATGCCAGAAGCTATAAAATTGAAAGAATATAAAGAAATACATAAAGAAGACATTGTAGAAATTAGAGTTGGAGAGTACAGAGGATCAAGTGAATTAGTATACAAAGAACAGAGAACCATGAAGAATTTATAAGTGCAGAAAATTAAAAGGAGAAATAAATTTAAAATGGATTACTATATTATCTGTCAAGATGAAAGAGTTATAAATTTTGCAGAGCCTATTGCAGGAATAGCATTAGATAAAAATGCAATGAAAAAGAAACAACGTGAAACTATTGATGAAATGCCTATGCAATTTTATATAAAAGAAAAACAAGAAAATCAGTATATAGATTATATTGAAAAGCCTATTCCTTTAGTATCAGATAAGTTAAAAACTATAATGGAAAATTTTCAAGAGGATACTTTTTACAGACCAGTTGTGCTTGCAGATATAAAAAGAATGAAGCAGGATTTATATTGGAATATAGTACCTAAAGCTGTAAGTTGTCTTTCAAATAAAAGTGAATTTAATAAAAATGGAACTTTAAAAAAACTTATAATAGATGAAAGTAAAATAGGATTTAATAAAATTTTTAAGATAGATGGAATTTTGGAAGAATTTACAGTATTAAGTTTAGATTTGGCAGAAGCTATACTAAGACGTGATTTTACAGGAATTAAATTTAAGAAAATAGAAAAACAGTATTGAGAGGATATGGAAAATGAAGAATTATTATGAGGTATTAGCTGTAGGAAGAGATGCTTCACAGGAAGAAATAAAAAAAGCCTTTAGAAGGCTAGCTAGAAAATATCATCCAGATGTAAACTCAGGAAATAAAGATGCAGAAGAAAAATTTAAAGAGGTAAATGAAGCCTATAATACTTTAAACAATGATTCTCTAAGAAAAGAATATGATTTGAAGATAGACAATATAAAAAAAGGCAGTAAAAATACTAATTACTATGGAAAAACAAAAGAATCAGAACAAAGTAAAGAAAAAAATTATAAAGATATTGATATAGAGAATATTGAAAGAAGTTTTGAAAATTTCTTTGGATTCAATCCTAAAAATAAAGAAGCAACATTAAAAAAGAAAAAAAATCCCATTGATACTACAGATATTTTTGAAAGATACTTTGGAATAAATAAAAAATAAACTTTTAAAGGGGGGGTAGCATGTGGAAAATACCTGATCATCTTAACATAGTAAGTAATATAAAAAAGTATATTGCTATAAAGAAGCTAGAAAAATACTCTAAGGGTACTAATGAAGAATTTGGCATAATTTTATTGGACATTGCAATCATAATAGCAGTTATAACAGCATTTTACTATATTTATTTTATAAATACTAATCATATTTTAAAAATAACAATTGGTATTTTAGTAGTGGCATTTATAGTTGCGTATATGATAAAAATAACAAGCTATGTAATGAACTACAAAACAGAATATGAAGGAATAACAACCTTAATACTTATAGATGGAAAAGGAAATTATGAAGCTGAATGGGATATAAAAGATAAACAAGCCTTAGTGATAGGTAAAAATACAAGAAACAATGAAGTTGATATAGATTTATCCAATACGGAATATGCTTCCCTTATAAGCAAACAGCATGCTGTTTTAAATTTTGCTGCAAACAGTTGGTTTATAGAAGATATTGGTTCCTGTAATGGTGTGGGAATAAAAAAGGTTAATGAAACCTCAAAAAAGAAATTGAAAAGGGACACTCCTTGTAAATTAGATTCAGGAGATATTATTTATATAGTAAATACCAAATTATTTGTAAAATAAATGAATTGAGGTAAATAGATTAAACAAAGTATTTGTATATAAAACAGATGGAGGAATGAATAGCATGAGTTTGATAAGATGCGCAAATGGTCATATGTTTAATTCAAGAAAGTATGGTAACACTTGTCCTTACTGCGATATTTCAGTAGAGCAAAACTTTAAAGCTGAGGCCCCAAAAGCAATGTATAAAAGTGAAGATGTGGAAAAAACTGTACCTTATTGGGACGAGTATGATGGTATAGAGCCTGTAGTAGGATGGTTAGTATGTATAGAAGGTGCTCAAGTAGGACAAGACTACAAGATTAGAACAGAAAAGAACTTTATAGGAAGATCAGAAGAAATGCATATACAAATAACTGGAGATAACTCTATTTCCAGAAGGAACCATTCAGTTATAATTTATGATCCTAAAAACAGAACTTTTATTCTTAAATCCGGTGATGCTTCTGGTCTTGTATATGTTAATGATGAAGCAGTATATTCCTCTTTAGAGCTAACAGCTTATGATGTAATACAAATGGGGAAAAGTAAATTTATATTTATTCCTTTATGTGGTATACATTTTGAATGGGAAAATGATAACAAAAAGGAAAGATAACTGATGAAAGAAAGCTGGTATAAAAATTCTGAGTTTTTAGTCTTAATATTTATTATTATAATATTTTTTCTTATTTACATAAGGAGGTTTTTTAAAAACCCGCATAAAACACAATACATATCTATTGGTAATGAGCAAACAATTGGTAAAAGAAAAGAACAAGAAGATAGTTTTTCTACAGTAATAACTGAAAATGGAATAATGGCAGTATTGGCAGACGGCATGGGAGGTTATTCAAAAGGAAAGATGGCAAGTAATATAGCTGTAAATACATTCATACGGGAGTTTTCAAAATTGGACAGTATAAATAATATAAAAAACTTTTTTATTAATGTAGCAAATATGACCAATAGAGAAATAATAGAGAACTCAAAGGGCATAAGAACTGGTACTACTATGGCAGCTGTTATAATATGTGACAGTTATCTTCACTGGGTATCTGTAGGAGATAGCGCTATAGTTTTATTCAGAAATGGAGAGTTTATAAATCTTAATAAAAAACACATTTTTGAAGCTACATTAAAAGAACAATATGCTTCAGGAAAAATTTCCTGGGAGGAAGTAATGAATAATCCTAGGAAGAAAAGACTTACTAGCTACATTGGTCACCATGATTTTAAGGATATAGAATTAAGTAAAGAAGCTGTAGAATTAAGAACTGGAGATAAAATTATACTGTGTAGTGATGGAGTTTATAATAGTATATCTGAATTTGAAATGGAAAAAATTTTTATAAAAAATACAAAGCCTTATAAAGCTGCAGAAGAAATTATAAATATAATTAATAAGAAAAACCATCCAAAACAGGATAACGCAACTATTATTATTCTTCAAAAAAATAGTTAAGTACATAATTACTTTATTTTTATATGAAACTCATAAATGTATTTATATTGGAACAATTAACGGGGTGTTTAAATGAGAAAAGACAATAGTGAGTTTAAAACTAGTTTCATATCCGAGGCTGGAATTTTTACAACCAATAAAGATTATTTTGCATTTGTAGAATTAGATGATGCAGCTTGCTGGATAGCAGCTGATGGCATAGACTCTGATGATGACATTAAAAGTGCAGAAATAGCGGTGAAAAGTATATTTGCAGATTTTACGGAAAAGCCTACTATATCCAAAAGAAAAATAAAAAAATACATAATGAATGCTAATAGAATATTAGAAAAGGAAAGCAGAAGTATAAGATTAAAATCCAGCTTAATAATTGTTGTAACAGATTATTCCAAAGTAGTATGGGCTGTAGCAGGTAATGCAAGACTATATCATTTTAGAAAGGGTAGATTTAACTTTAAAACAAAAGATCAAAGTATGGCACAAATAATGTGTGATGCAGGAAAAATAGATGAATATGAAATTGATCAGCATGAAGAAAAAAATAATCTTATAAACTATCTTGGGAAACAAAATAATTTTAAACCCTTCATATCAGGTAAATATAAATTAAATGATGGAGATGTAATGCTGCTATGCACAGCTGGATTCTGGGAAAATGTAAATACTGTGGAAATGATTCAAGCTTTGAAGGATACAAAAGAGCCAGAGGAATTTGTAGATAATCTTGAGGAAATACTTTTGTCAAAACAAAAAAAGCTTTTAAACAATTATACTGCGGCAGCAATCTTTGGAAATCGAATATTTAAAGAAAATAATAAAGACAAAATAGCCTATGTGAAAAAAGCAATTATAATAATACTTCCTATTATTATAATAGCGGCAGGTATAATAGCTTACAGAATAAATAGCCAAAAGAAACAAACAGAAATAAGAGCTCAGCTGATTAAACATGAAACCAATGGAGATAACTTTGTAAAGGATGGCAGCTTTGATAAGGCACTTAAGGAATATCAGGATGCAGAGGCTTCTTTAGAAAAACTAAAGGTTAAAGATAAACAAAAAGAGTTAGACAAAAAATTGCAGATAACACAGCTTATTGTGGATGGAGATAAAAAATTTACAGATAAAGACTATGAAAAGGCTGAAGACAAATACGAAAAGGCAAAGAAAATAGCAGATAGTGAAGAGTATTATGATAAAAAAGAACTAAATGCAAAAATAACTAAAACAGCAGATTTTATAAATGTTTTAGCCATTGAAAAACAAGGGGACAAACAGTTGGATAATCAAGATTTTGCAGGTGCAAAGGATACTTATTTAAAAGCCAAGGATAGTGCAGAGCAGGTTTCCTTTGAAGAAGCAAAAAAAGAATTAAAATCAAAAATTCAGGAAGCAGATTCAAAGATGGCAGATTTAGATAAAAAACAAAAAACTATTCAAGGTAATGATTTAGAAAAGCTGGGAGATAACTATTATACAGCTCAAGACTATGGAAAAGCTCTACAAAATTATGAATCTGCTCAAAGTATGTATCAGAATCTAAATAACCTTCAGGGAGTTTTAGGTATTGCAGCTAAAATAAAAGACGTACAAGAAAAACTTAATCCTCCAGCTTTGAATGATGCCAATAAAAGCGGTGGAGATTCAGGTAAAGATAAAAACTCAAATAAAGATACTAGTAATAATACAGATGCAAATCCAGCAGCTAGCAATCCATAAATATAAAATGTAAATCTAGTGTAATAGACATGATTGGAGAGACAAGGGTTAAAGGCTCTAAGGTAAGAACAAATTAGCAAAAATTTAGTAAGGGAAAGATATAAATGAAAGATATAATACAGGAAAGATTGAATAAAATAGAGGATTTGGAACAGCGTAAAATTTTAAAGAGTATTATGGCTGGAGTCTTTACAAACTTAGTTGAATATGAAAAAAAGGTGCATGACAGTATAAGAACTAGAGTATTTAATGAGATTGAAGATACAGAAAAAAAATATAATATATATACTACTATTTGTCACAAACACAAGGTGGATCCATTGGATGAGTTTCTACACCCCATGCTTCAGGAAGATTTAGAAGAAAAGAATTATAACATAAAACAAATCTTAGAAAAACTTAAAACTGGAGAAAGTATAAAACTGGTTACAATTTTTTTAAATTGCGATTATATAAAAATAAATGAGATTTTAAATAACAAAGCAAGTTATAAGGGAAAAATTGTTACGGATAAAGGAATATATAAAATAGAAGTAACCTTAAAGCAGAATAGAAGCTACATGAAAAAAATAGAAGAGCTATACAATATATTTCAAAAAAATAATGTTCCATGGAACACCATAAATAGCCCTTATATAAATAAATTTTTTGAAGTTGTTTTAACAAGTTGTGAAGATATTATGGAAGAAGAAGAAATAAAAGAAATATCCTTTGAACTTGGCGAATATGAAAAGTATAAGGTTATAGATGTTATACCACTTTGGAATGTTGATACTGTAAATTTAAAAAGTGATGGATTTCCAATACCTGTAATAGATAAGGTTAACTTTGAGCAAGTAGTTTCATTAAAAAAAATAGGTATCAGCAATGGATATTTGGTAGATGCTGAAGAAGGACTTGTAAGCTATATAAAGCACAGTGAAGAAGAACTGACAATAGTTTCTCCTAAAGAAAATGCAGCATCTTGGAATGTAGTTAGAATATCACAGCCTATAAATGAAGAAAAAGAAAAATATGAATATGAATATGAATTGGCATCCAATAGAAAAAATGACAGTTTTATAAATAGATTTTCTAAAAAACAAGCCCTTGTGATAAGAACAAAAGGAGAAATAAATAGAGTAATAAATTCTTTTGAAATTTCTAAATATTTTCAATTATTGGATATACAGATAGGTGATAAAAGTCATGAAGTCAATACAACCTATGATATGAACTATTTCATAATAGATGAAATAAGAGAAAGTAGTTACAAAAAGACAATGACACTAAAATTTAAAACAAGTATTTATAGTAGTTTTATTGTATATGATTTTATGAGCTTTTTAGTATCTGAAATACAAAGGTATTTTCCAGAATATAAGTGTGAAGGTGAACTTGTATGAACTATATTTGGGATTTAATTATAAAAGCTCAACAGTGCGGTATACCAAAGGAAAAACTTAAATTTTTCCCAGCTAAAGTGAGTTCTCCTTATATGGAGCTTAGTAATAAATATATTAATTCACATATAGTAGAAGAAAATATAGAAATTAATGCTAATTATAGATTTTACGAAATATTTAAAGATTTATTTGATGTAAATAATAATGAATACTTAGAGCTAAGGGAAACCTTATTTGATATTATGATGCATTTTCTAGCAGATATTGATTTAACTCAAGGTATGAATAAAAAAGAATACTATATGAACTTTATTTTAGAAGATATAAAAAACAACGTATTTGGAAGTGCTATACAAGAAAACATAAAATTATTTAGCTTTAAAGAAAAAAATATATTAATATACAATCTTTTAAGATTATACACTACAGGAGAAACTTTATACTTACTGAAGGATACCATAAGAAAGCTATTTAGAAATTCAATAATTTATACAAACTGTGAAGAAACTGAGGAATTACTTTTTTATATGGGTGAGGAAGAAACAGAGGAAAAACTAGCAAAATTAGCATTTATTAAGGAGCTGTTTCTGCCTATAAAATATAATACGGAAATCTATTGGAAAAATCATTTTGGAGTAATAGGCGTAGAACAAACAATGAAAATAGATAACATAGCTATTTATTAAAAGTATCCTAAAAAATAAGTAATAGGAGAGTAAGGTAATCATGCATTCATATAAGCTCAACAATAAAATTAATGTTTATAAAAGAAAATATTCAAGAGAAGAATTAATGGAAATGACTACAATGCAACTGAAGAATATATGTCTTGAGGAAAGAATAATCAAAGGAGTAATAAATAATCTTGATAGAGAAGGCTTTATACGAACTATTCTTAAATATAGAGGAAAAGAAGAAAGCTATCTTATAGAAGATTATAAGGAAGAGGGCTTTGAAAGAGTAGAGGAAGCCTTAAAAAAATACCTAGTTTCAAAAATGTCTAATAGTGAAGTAATTAAAATTCCAGCTAAAATTACTTTGTATCCAGAGCTGGGTATTAAGAAAGAAGATATGTATAAAGTAACAGGAGAAAAAAATATTATAGTAGAATCCAATGTACTGTTAGTAAATGAAGATAATGATTTATGTGGAATATTTAATTTAATAAGAGATGATAATGAAGAAGATTTATACTACTTAGTTGCAGAAAAAAATTTAAAAATAAAAAAATCAACTACTAGAAATTATAGTCTGCTATTTTTTAACAAAGAACATTCTGAATATATTTTTAGGACATACTATTCTGATATACCTCTTCCTCCTGCAAATCTAGAGTATTACAAAATTCCTTTACTTGAGTTAGAAATAAAGGAACTGGAAGAAACTAATACTGTACTAGCTATAGATTTTGGTACATCAAATACCACTGCAGGAGTATATTTAAGCAGTAATTATGTAGCTGATCCCTGCTACAATGACATATTAAACCATAATATAGAGCTAAATTCTATTAACTATGTAAGATTTATGGATATAACAAAAAAGGAAGAAGGTTGGATAGAACAAATACCAACTATAGTATATGTGGCTAATTGTGCTGATTCAGATAATATAAAATATTACTTTGGATATAAAGCACAAAAGCTTATGAAAAGGAATGATTATATATGTAATGGCAGTGTATACCAAGGAATAAAAAGATGGGTAAACAATTATTCAAAAATAGAAGAAGTATATGATAGCAAGGGAAATGTGGCACAGATACAAAGGGGAGAAATTATAAAAGCATATATAAAGTACATAATTGAAACAGCAGAACATCAATTTAAGTGTAAATTTAAGAATTTACATATTTCAAGTCCAGTGAAACTTAAGATGCAGTTTATAGACATGTTTAAGGAAATACTACCTGAGTATAACATAGAAGGAGAAAATTCCTTAGATGAAGGAATAGCTGTGCTGTACAATACCATAGCAGATCAAATACAAAAGAATAATTTTTATAATGGAGAAGAATATAAAGCTTTAATTATAGACTGTGGAGGAGGAACTACAGATTTATCCTCCTGCTGTTTTACCATTGAAGAGGGACATATTTCTTATAAAATAGACATAAACACTACCTATGAAAATGGAGATACAAACTTTGGTGGAAACAATATAACCTATAGAATAATGCAGTTTATGAAGATAGTATTTGCAAACTATTATAAGACAGGAAAAACCCTTGAAATAGACAGCATAATAGATGTTCCAGACAGTGACATATTTAGGTATGTAGATGAAAAAGGAATAAAAAAGCTTTATGAAAACTTTGAGAAATACTATGAAAATGATGAAAAAGTTATACCCACTAGATTTAAAGAGTATGAGAATAGATCAAGAGAAGAATATGAAAATGTAAAAAATAATTTTTATTTTCTATGGGAAATAGCTGACAACATGAAAAAGGAGTTTTTCCAAAGAACAAATATATTAAGAAACAAGTTTGATTACGATAAAAGTGAAGATGAAAAGGACCTTATAATAACTCATTTGAGTAAGTGGAATATATGTGTACTTGAAAAAGAGGATTTTGTAAGTGTTTATGAATTTCCAAAAGTAATATTCAATATTAAGGAAATAAGTAAGCTAATAAAAGGAGAAATATATGAAATAGTAAGAAAGTTCCTTGAGGATTTTTATGAAAGTGGAAAGCTGCAGGAATATTCCATAATAAAATTAACAGGACAATCCTGTAGAATAGATATATTTAAGGAAGCTTTAAAGGAATTCGTACCAGGAAAAAGTATAGAATTTAAACAGAAAAAAGAAGAAGCTGAAAAAGTACCAGAGCTAAAGCTTTCCTGTTTAAGAGGTGCTATAAGATACTTAAATTCAAGAAAAATGGGAGATGTAGAAGTAAGTATAAAAAATGAAGTACCTATAATACCTTATTCAGTTAGTGCCTTTACTTACAATAAAGAAGAAAAGATGCTCATATACAGCTTAGAGAAAATAAACAAATCACAAGGATATATTTCAAGACCACTAAGAGCAGAAGAAATAGAGTTTTATCTAAAAAATGCTGAAGGAAACTTAAAACACAAATATGTATATGAAAATAATTTTGATGAATACAAGCTATCATCAGAGGAAGAGATTAGGGAAGCTTATGGTGAAGAAATATCTCAGGAAGACACAGATACTATAAGGAACGGAGAAACAAGATTTTTTGTTTTTGCTCATGAAAAAAGCTGGGGTTTTTATGTGGTACCTGTAGGAAGAGAAAATCATGAGCTTTATATGGGAAAGAAAAAATACTTTGCCTTTGAAAATGACTTGTCAGAATTGGATTTCTTTGACGGACTAAAATAAGTATTTGGGAGGAATGACATTGTTTGTGAATATATTCCCTAATTTTAATAAGGGAAGAATTCTAAAGAAGGAGATGCTTGAGAATATAAGAGATTATCCAAGAAATTTTTTGGATATTTACTTCAAGGATTTTTCAAATGGAGTAATTTCTGGTGCAGATTTAATAGTAGAGGAAAAGGAAATTATAGTAACAAAAGGTATAATTAGATTTGGAAATAAGCTGTATATTATGGAAAGAGATATAAGTATTCCTTATTATGCAGCTAATAGAGAGTTAATAGTAAAGGTAAGATTTTTAGATGGTGCTTTGAATAGTGATTTTACTATAAACACTGCAGAAATATTTATAGATGAAAATACAGTAATAGAAAGAGATGAGCTGGAGCTGGCAAGGTTCAAGCTAAAAGAAAGAGCTTTGTTAAGACAGAATTACACAGATTTTTATGATGTTTCAACTGAATATAACACACTAAATATAATAAACACACAGTATTCTGGTTATAAGAAGAGCACACTGCATCCGTATATACTGAGATATTTTTCGGAAACAGTATTAAAAAACAAAACAAATAATGTCTATGACATAACCTTTGCTATGCAGTGTATGAAAGAGGGATGTATAGATAGAGAAGTAATACTTTACTACATATCAAACAGATTGGAAATGGAATACAAAGAGTATTCTAATATGCAAATATACAAATACTTTTGTCACATAGCAAGGGAAGTAGAAAGTGGAGTAAGAAGGAATGCTGAAAGAAGGCAAGGCAGAGCTTCAAGGATAATTGTGGATTAAAAGACTTATATACAAAAATTCTAATTTCTAAGGAAGTTAAAATATTATTTCAGCCAGCGTTTTAGGAAAAGTAAAATTCATATTAGCAAATCGAAATAATTAATATGGAGGTATAAATATGATAGTTTTTGGATGGGGGCGTAGAAAGGCCACAAAGTTTGGACCAAAAAGAGCATATCATTGCAACCATTGTAACAATGATTCTTATTGGGAGTTAGTGAAAGTATCTACATGGTTTACACTATTTTTTATTCTGTTTTTCCTTATGAAATCAAGATGTTACTAGTATGTCCAGTTTGCGGTTCCTATATTGAACTTAATAGTGAGGAATTTAAAGAATTAAAGAATATTAACGTGAGCAATTCTGAGGATATCGATAACTATGGTAAAACTGAAACTCAAATAAACTTTATAAAACAAATGAAAGAGAGTAAGGAAGAAAAAGAAAAAAATAATATTAAAATGGAAAGTAACAACCAAATACCGGTTTTGGACAATAATACTATACAAAATAATAGTGTCATAGAAACGAATATCGAAAAGGATAAAGTAAGTGTTTGGACAAGATTATTTGCCGCAGTAATTGATTATGGAATTGGTATAGGTTCGTATTTATTGAGAGCAAATGATTCTGAAATAATTAAAATAGTAGGGAGTATATTAATGTTTGTTATAACGATAACTCAAATAGCCTTGTTATCTGTTTCAGGACAAACTATTGGAAAGAAAATATTGAAAATTAAAATTGTAAAGGCACATACTAATACAAATGGTGGATTTATAAGAAATTATCTAGTTAGAAGCTTTCTAAACCTAATTTTATATGGAACAGTAATTTATGGCATTATAGATATTATATCAATTGTACGTAAAGATAGAAGGTGTGTCCATGATCTTATAGCTGGAACAAAGGTTGTTAAGGTGTAAATATATTCTAATCAAATACTGTTCTACAACCAAAGTGATTTAGATAAATGTAATGAATATTTAAGTGATTTGAAAAAGTCAACTAAGTAATGACAAGAAGGTATCAAAGTGAATTAAATGGGAGGTGTATGTTCTATGGAGCATATTGATGAAAAAATATTAGATTTTATTAATCAGGCAGAAAAAGCAAATGAACCTAAAAACATTTGTGAAGGTCCAGTTAAAGTTGGAGATAGATATTATGAATTTGAAGAACGAGAATTTTTTGATGAAAAATTAAAACTGTATATTCCAAAGGATTTTGAAGAAATGGCTGAAAATTTAAGAGAGTTAAAATATCCATCCAGCAACCGTCCACAAATTATTAAAACGGATGAAACAGGAAGCATCAATATAACATTAAACAAAATAGACAATGACCTACAGGAGGAGTGGGTTAAGGAGTTAACAGACGGAATGAAATCAATTATAAAGAAAACTAATCCTGCTAATGTATTTTTTAGTGATGGAGTTGAAAGAGTAGCTGATAAAAACATAGGTTATTTTGAATTTAAAAGCTCTGCCATAGACGACTTTGTATATAATATTATGTTTTTCTTTGAGCTTGAAGGTAAAACTGTTATGGGTACATTCTCTTGCCTTTATAAAGATTATGAAAACTGGAGAGAAATAGCCTTTCAGGTTATAAAAACAATAAAGGTAGTGAAAGAAGAGTAAAAGGAGATGATAGAGTATGAGTGAAGTTGTACATACCTATGCAGATATTATAATATCCCCTTACGCATATGAAGAGATATTAGAGCTTAAAATAACAAAAGAGCTAAATGAGCATGGAAAGCTATATATAAGTGGGATAATACCAGAGGAAAAAGTGGATGAATATGTTGAAAATGCTGATGATAGTGAACAGGTAGAGGTTTTGGTTAGAGATGGAGATAAAACCATCACTGTATTTCAAGGTTTTGTTACAAACCTAGCTGTTCAGGCAACTAGCAATGTAAGGATTATGACAGTAGAAGCATTAAGTTCCACCTTTTTAATGGATGTTAAAAAGAAAAGTCGTTCATTTCAAAATTCAGGTGCTACTTATAGTAGTATTTTTACTAATATAACAAGCAAATATTCAAATTCACAAGGAATAGATGAAGCTTCAAATGGAAAAACCATAGGAGGCTTACTTGTTCAGTATAAAGAAACAGACTGGGAGTTTATAAAAAGACTGGCATCTCACTTTAATGCACCACTTGTACCAGCAGTTGCAGCTAAGGGTTTAAAGTATTATATAGGAGTACCAGAGTTAGGAGAAAAATGTACTCTTGAGGAATTTAACTACTCTATAAAAAAAGATTTAAAAGGATACAAAATTAAGTCTGAAAATGATATACAGGGTATAGATGAACAAAATCTTATAAGCTATGAAATAACAACTAATAGAATATTAGAACTTTGCAGTACTGTTCAATTTAAGCAAAGAAATCTTTATGTTTTTAAAGCGGAAACGGAAATGAAAGAAGGGGTTCTTCTTAATAAATACACACTAAGAGATAAAAAAGGTTTAAGCCGCCGTAAAATATATAATCATCTGCTTATAGGAGCCTCACTTTTTGGAAATATAGAGGATGTTGCTAAGGATACGGTGAAAGTAAATCTGGAAATAGATGGAGCACAATCTTCAGGTGAAATGTGGTTTCCATATTCTACAGTGTATTCATCTTCAGATGGAAGTGGATGGTACTGCATGCCGGAGATTGGAGATAAGGTTCGTCTTTATTTTCCAGATGAAAATGAAAAAAATGCTTTTGTTGCAAGTTCAGTTAATGTAGAGTCTTCTCAGCGCAGCGACCCCTCAGTAAAAAGTATAAGCACAAAATATGGTAAGCAAATAGTATTTCAACCAGGAGCAGTAGAGATTGTAGGTAATGGACAGACGTTAATGCGTCTTACGGATGATGGGGGTATAGAGATTAACAGTGATAAAAAAATTACTTTATCAGCTTCAGATGACATAGAAATCAATGGAGGCGGAAAGGTTCTGATTCAAGGAGGAGCTGGCATAGATTTAAAACAAGCAGGTACAAGCTTGAACATTAAGGATGATGTAACCTTAAGCGGAGGCAAGGTGAACATACAATGAAGCTTAATAGCACCATTAATAAAAATGAAGCATTGCAGGATTTTATAGAAAAATATATAGCAGATAGATGGCAGGAGGAGCTTTTTGTTATTGATGAAAGATATAAGAAAAACAAGGAACATATTGACAATGAACTTATATCAGTGTTTGACAGTATATGCAAAAATGCTTTAAAGCTCCAAAATCAGGATAAAAAAGGAGACATTAAATATATTTATATTTCCTTTTTGCGTACAAGCATTATGGATAACAAATCCTTTTACAGAATTGATGCCTATGATAAAAACTGGTTTCTAGATAAAGAGGAATGCTGTACTTACTGGAATACAGACTTTGTATTTAATTCACTATTCAACCACATAGAAGAACTGGAAGAAAAGAAAAAAGAGTATGCAAAGAAAATAACCTCTATGGATATAGAACGGATAAAGCTTTTAGAAGCATTAAAGTATAATGCTTTAGTTACAGAGTTTATACGAGAAATGATACCAAGGCTTATAGAAACTGAAGGGTATATAGAAATGGGAAAAAGCTTAGAAATATGTATTCTAGTAGGAGAATATATGGATGCAAGTGAAATAATATATGGAAAAAAGAGTGAGGCGGGATAGGCATGGATTATTTTTTATTAAAACAGGATGAAAGATATACAGATGTTCCTCTACTTTTGGATTTAATGAAAAAAATTGATTTAAGGTCTATCAATCAAATGGATGCCCATAAAATTGAAGATACTACGCTTTTTTATGTAAGAGCAGAGGAAGAAAGCAGCTTTTTAGATATCCTTGACAGACAGCTTTATTTGGTATCAGATGGACTAAAAAAGATACTAGAAAAATATGTACCAAACACTCTATTTAAAATGATGATACTCATTGATAAAAAGAATGAAAGGCAGGAGAATTATTTTCTGCCTATCTTTGAAGAGGTGGAAGCACTAAGCCCTAACTGTGAATTCAATTTAGATAAAAGTGTAATTAAAAAGCTTGTATTAGATGGAGAAAAAATAAAAGGCAAAAAGATATTTAAAATCAAGGAAAGTGAAAAACCAATGATTGTAGTAAGACTTGATGCTGCTGAAAGTATACTTAGACGTGGTTTTGAAGGTATAAGGCTGGAAAAAATACAGGTTGAATAAAAAGGGGGGATGAAGGATGGCAGGTGGTACTAAGTATGTTGTAAGAGGAGCAAAAATGAAGTGCAAATTTGGAAGTCACAAAAGGAAAATAAATCTTCCAGTAAGTCATGGTTCTTATGTTAATGGTAAACCAATGATGAATGCAGGAGACAGAGTAGAAGTTAAAAACATCACCTGGTTTGGTACATGCCAAGGAAGCTGCCCATCCAGTGGAACAATTTATTTAATTGGAGAAAATGGAGGAACGGTTTCTGGGAAAAAGTGCATTCCTAAAATTTTAGGAGATTGGGTTAATACGAAGGAAAACACAAAAGTAGAAGGTAAAGCAGCACTTACAATGGAATCAAAAGTATATTGTATGTATGGAGGGGAAATAACTTTTGCAAGCGATGGTCAGCAGGATGAATAATATGAGGAGGTGAAAAAATGATAGATTTTCATAGTATAAAGATAAAATCACCTTACAGTATAAAAAGCATAGAAGACATGAAAATTGAGTGTAAGCTGAATGAACATGGAAAACTGTATTTAAAGGGAATAGTTGAAGATAGTGTAAACTTTAATACTGCCATAAATGCTGCATCAAATGATGAAATACATATATATGAAAGTGGGGACCAAGGTGATAAAACCATTTTTAAAGGCTTAGTTTCAAGTGTAAAAACAACTAATCAAAATGGAATTTACTATATTGAAGTGGAAGGCATATCAGGCAGTTTTCAACTGGATGTTAAGCAAAAAAGCAGATCTTTTCAAGATATCAACATGGAATATCCAAAACTCATTAAACAAACAATAAAAGATTATTCAGGAAGCAGTTTTGTAAATAGTATAGGTGATGGAGTAAATATAGACAAACCTATTATTCAATATAAAGAAACGGATTGGGAATTTATAAAACGTCTTGCAAGTCAATTTAATTCAGTAGTAGTATGTGATATAATGGAAAAGGAGCCAAGATTTTATTTTGGAATGCCCAAGGGAAAAAGTTATACCATAGAAGATAATATACCCTATACAGCAGGTAAAGATTTATTAGCTTTTAAAAAGGTAGGAGGCTATGATGCTGGTTTCCATGATACTGATTTCTTTTGTTATGAAATAGAAAGTGGAGATCAGTATGCTGTTGGGGATGAGATATGTTTTAAAAATAAGAAACTGTATGTAAGTGAAATAACAGCTTATATGGACAAAGGACTTCTAAAATATAAATATCGCCTATCAAGACTTAAGGGTATTTATCAGAATAAAATATATAACACTAAACTTAATGGTGCATCCCTTGAAGGAAAAGTCATAGATGTGCAGGGTGAGCTTGTAAAACTTCATCTTAATATAGATACAGAACAGTCTAAGTCAAAGGCATATTGGTTTCCCTTTGCTCCACCTACAGGAAATGTAATGTATTGTATGCCTAAAACAGACACCTATGCAAGACTTTATTTTCCAGATGAAACAGGAGACAATGCCAAGGCTCTAGGCTGTATACGTAAAAACGGAGGCAGCTGCCAAAAGACAGGAAATCCAGACAATCGTTATTTTGGAACAGAACATGGAAGTGAACTGGAAATTACTCCAGGTGCAATAAATATAGTAGGTGGATGTAAAGAGCCTTTAAAGCTTAGTATAGATGATGCTTTAGGTGTTACATTAAAGAGCCATAAAAAGTTAAAGCTGAATGCAGATGATGACATATGCTTTTATACACCAAAGCGAATAGTAATTACAGGACAAAGTCAGGTTTTAGCAAAGAAAAGTAGTATGACAAGCGGTCTTTCTGTAGAAAGCGAATATCACTTTTTAGGCGGTGATGTTATTGCAGAGGGAACGGATAGAGCAACATATCCACCCTTTGATGATGAGCCAAAACAAGGTACACCACCACCTCCACCTCAACCTGCAAAAAAACCTGGGTTTAGTTGGGGAAAACTGTTGGTATGTGCAGTTGCAGCAGTAGCGGTTGTAGCTGCAGTAGCAATAACAGTTGGTACTGGAGGTGCTGGTGCAATTGTAGGGGCAGCTCTTGTAGGAGCAGCGATTGGAGCGGTTGCAAGTGTTGGCTGTACAATAGCTTCAGCTAAAATGAAGGGTGAAAAAGTTGATCCTTTGGAATGTTTAAAAAGTGGAATAGAAGGAGCAATAGTAGGGCTTGTATGTGGAGCAGTTTTTGGACCTATTGGAGGACTAGCAGTAAGTCTTATTGAAGGCGGTACAATGAACAGCTTAACAGATATGGTGGATAAATTTGTAAAAGGTCAAGAAATAAATCCATGGACTGAACTTGAAAAGTTTGGAGAAGGAGTATTGTTTGCTGGATTCTTAAAAGGTGTGTTTAAATTAGCGTCAGGACCATTAAGCAAGATTATGGAAAAGGCGTCACCGTTCATAAAGAATGCTGTAGGTAATATTAAAAATAAACTTATTCCAATGGCAGAAAATACATTCAATGCTTTAGGCACTGCGAAGAAAGAATTATTGGAATTAGGGAAAAATATTGGAAAAGACATTAAAGAATTGGATTTAGGTTTTGGAAAAGAAGTAGTTATGTCAAATGGACAGAGACTGCGTATTGGACCTGATCTTCAAGGATTAAAAGAAGCCGGTACTAAATTTATGAAGGGTGTTGGTGAGGTCAAGGATAATCTTGTTAAGGAAGTTAAGGCTGGTATTGAGGAGGTAAGTAATGCTGGTGATGATTTTGCTGGGATGCTAAGGAAAGAAAAAGTAAAATTACCTGGTGTCAAAACAAAAGACATAAACTATATCAAAAGAGAACCTGAAGAAGCTGAAAAGCTACGTAAAGCATTTAACAGTACTGAAAAAAAGAAGTTTTTACAGAATTTAACAGAAAATATCGAGAAACTTAAGAGGGCAGGTTTATCAGATTCTGATATTGACAGAATGAAGGATGGACTCAATCCTAAAGGATGGCAAGTTCATCATAAGCTTCCTCTGGATGATGGAGGAACAAATGCTATGGATAATTTAATTTTAATAAAAAATGAACCATATCACAAAACTATTACCAACTTTCAAAATACTTTTGCAAAGCAATTGAGTCCTGGTGAGACAAAGATAGTCAAATGGCCTATACCAGAAGGAAATATTTATCCTCCAAATAATTAATTTGAGAAAGAAGGTTTATTATGTGGGAGAAACTATTGTCGGATATTAGAAAAGTTGAGGAGAAATACGGGGACACCCTTAATACTCCAGTATCAAATGAGCAAATAGAGATTTTGAAAAAAACAGTAAAAGAAAAGTTTAATCACTTTTTACCTGAGCAATATGTCAATTTTTTAAAAACGGTTAATGGACTTGAATTTAATGGATTTATTTTCTATGGTGTTGATAGTTCATTGTTAGAGGTTCAAAATAATCAAACAGTTTATGGATATGTTGATACAAATGAAATTTGGTACGAGAATGAACATCAAAAGCAATATATGTTTTTTGGAGAAAGTAATATAAGTTGGTATTGCTTTGATTTATTAAATGAAGTTTATGCTGAACTTGATAACCCATCAGGGACATTAATGCATACATATACTGATTTTAACTCCATGCTGGAAAAAGCACTTAAGGACAGCCTACTTTAATTACTTATAAATATATAAGATTTATAAGTGTAATAAATGGTGAAAAAAGTTAGACTTTCAATAATACAAACATTAGCATTGCCAAGTGGATATATGGCTGTTTTTAATAAAGATTAGTTAGTGGCTATTTTAGATGAGAATGATATTGATATATTAGAAAAACATAATGCATAAAAATGAAGTAGCTAACTGCATAATAGGGTTTAATAAAATTGTGTAGTAAAATTAATAAACGTTATAAGATAATTGACCACATAATTAGAACTCTGTAGTGAGTTAAATAAAGTTTATAAAAATGTTAAAATGGTAGTAATAGTAAAGAACTGTTACTACCATTTACTTTTGTAATAACAGACTTAGCCCCGAGGAGGTAGGAGAAGCTGCCCAAGAAGCAGAAAAGATTAAGATTGAGAAGCACGGAACATTAAAGAAAGTCAATGGAGGAGTTTTGGTCTCAGTTTAGAAAAGGCGGAGAAAGATTTAAAGAAAAGCCTACGTGTAGAGAGTATACTAAGGCATTGTATAAATCTTTACAAGATGCTGGACTCTCAAAGAAAGATGCTTTTGAGGCTACAAGGGAAGCAATAAGACAAAGAAGGACATATGGATTAACAGGAGATAAAGCCGTTCCTAGAGTACCAGGTAGCATAAATAGTCTAAAACGATTTTTATTTAAGATAATACCATAAGATAGGAGGGAAATTTAATGGTTGTAGAAAATGAAATTATTGAAAGGATTAAAAAAGTTAATTGGTTCTCAAATTGTGGAGGTAAATTAGAAAAAAGTATAAAGTATGAGATTACCTATATAAGCAATTGGAAAAAAGCTATAAAGCAATCACAAGGCAAGTATTGGGAAGAAATAACTCAAGAAGTGGAAAATGAATTAACAGAATTTTTGTTCCATAATCATCCAGAGAAATATCATGGCGAATGGAATAAGATAGTAAGGGAAGGGAAAAAAATATTAGAAGAATATGTGGTGCCATATGTGTCTAATTATATTCAAAAAAATGAACTTACAAAGGTTATTTTAGACAATGTAAAATGGGATATACTAGGAGCTATTATGGAATATACTTATAGAAATGAGAAAGAACCAGCATTCTATATGGAACTATTAAAAGTATATGAAGCAGGAAATTTTCCATGTGGATGGAAAGGGAGTTGGCCAGAAGGAAAGTTAATAGTGTTTTAATAAAATGTGAAATTTAGAATATTACCTTTGTAAAAAATAAATATGTATGATTGGAGAATACGTATGTCTGACTTTTTTAAATTTGATGATTTAGAAAAACAAAAAATTGATAAGGCAAAAGATGAAATTGTAACAATAGCTAAGGACGTATTTAGCTTAATTGGAGTAAGATTTGAAAATACAACTGAACTTGAAAGGCAAGTTATAGCTGTGTTTTGTTTTGGAATTGCAAATGCAATTGTAATGACTAAAGATATAAACCATATACAGATACATGCTATTACTTCTACTATGCTAACTAATGTATTTAGGTACAGCGAGGAGCAAGCCGATGATTTTATAGAAGAGTTAATTAATGCCACAGAGGAAGGATACCATCCTGTAATGTATTCAATCATTGGCAGAGGTGTTACTGGCTATGGTCAATATTTAAATAACCAAAAAGAAGAATTAAGAAAAAACATAAAAAATGTTCTAGATATTGTGAATAAAAAAGTATAATAGTGCAATTAGTATAGGTAAGCTACAGCCAACAGAAAAGTATTTTCTGTTGGCTAAGGCTGTTGATAAAAATATTATACAAATAGTATTTTTAACCCTTTAGTGGGTGTTTTTAATTTCAAAAAGGATTTTAGAGCTTAATGTAGAATTATTATAATATATGGTTTTTAGATGTCTTTTATCATATGATGAGAATAGTGTGGATAATATTGTTAAAGTATATTATGGTATACAGAACAACTTACCCAATAAAATAATCCAATTTGCTTGTGATTCAGCAGGAAACTATATTTGTTTTGATTATAGAGAGTTCACAAAATCCTATACAGAATTTATCAATAAGTTGTATGAATAAAATATTGGAATTTCAAATCTTAAAAAACAACTGCATAATTAATATAAGGGTAGAGGCATTATAATATTAATTACGATATTATAATGAAATCAATAAAAGTTTCATTATAATTGAATGCATAATTAAAATTCTGTGGTAAGTTAATGAAGTACAAGTAAAATTTTATAGAAGCGTGTAGATTTTCATAATGACCAACACACGACCCAGATACAACCTAAAATATAAACCAAGACCAACATTGGAAGGTAGTTCCCTTGTTGGTCTTTTTTGTTGTGCATACTGAATGTTCTTTATGAGGGATGTTTTTTAATTATATAGAAAAGGAGAGATGCTTTATGGAACTTTCTGTTACAGCATATAATAATCTGCAAGTAGCACCCTATGAGCTTACCCATCTACTTGAATTAAAGCTAGTGAAAAAAATAAATGACCATGCAAGACTGTATTTTACAGGAATAGTACCAGAGGAAGATAAAGACAGTTATGTTGAAATGACTAAATACCAGACTCAGATAGAAGTTAGTCAAATAGATGATTCTTCAAATAGCCTTCCTATATTTAAGGGCATAGTGCTAAATATAGCAGTGAAATCAGTAAGAGGTGTCTATTATATAGAGGCAGAGGCGGTATCTAATACCTATGACATGGATATTAAACTGAAAAATCGCTCTTTTCAGAATAAAGGAATGGCTTATAAAGAGCTTATTGACAAAGTTATTTCTAGTTATTCAGGAGCGGATACTATAGATACAGCTTCTAATGGCAGCAGTATTGGAAAAATTATTATTCAATACAATGAAACAGATTGGCAGTTTTTAAAAAGAATGGCATCTAGATTTAATGTGGGGCTGGTTCCAGATGCTGTTTCAGATAAACCTAAATTTTGGTTTGGAACCCCTGAGGGAGTAGGTCAAGGAAACTTAGAAAATTTTAACTACAGTGTTACAAAGAATATATCTGATTTTAGATATTCATCAGAGAATTTCATACCAGGTATAGAGGAAAATGATTTTGTATATTATGAAGTGGAAACTCATGAGATTTTGAATATAGGATATCAGGTAAATTTTAAAGGAAAGAGTCTTTTTGTATGTCAAGCAGTTACTATTATGAAAGATGGTGTATTAAAGCACCAATATACTATGGCTCCTAAAAAGGGACTTAGTCAAAATACTTTATATAACAATCAAATAATAGGTTTATCCCTTGAAGGAAGAGTTATAGATGTATCCAAGGATAACGTTAGAGTTCACCTTGATATAGATGATGGACAGGGTACTGATGAAGCTTGGTGGTTTCACTATTCATCAGTTTATACAGCAGAAGGCAGCAGTGGCTGGTATTGTATGCCGGAGCTAAATGACCATGTAAGGATTTATTTCTCTGATAATAAAGAGGAAAATGCCATTGCCATAAGCTCTGTAAGGAAAAATTCTGACAGTGGAGGAAACAATAAGTTTGATAATCCAGATGTAAAATATTTTAGAACAAAGTCTGGTAAGGAATTAAAGTTTAGTCCTGATGAAATTTTAATAACAGCACAGGATGGATCTATATATATAAGGTTAAGTGAAAAAGATGGTATACAAATATGCAGCAATAAGGGAATAAATATTACATCACAAGAAAATATTATGATGGACTCTCAAAAGAAGGTAATTATATCTGCTCAGGAAGCTATAGATATAAACTGTAAGGAAAGCAGCATAAAAATGGATGGTTCTACAAGTATAAAAGGTAATGAGGTAAAAACAAATTAACAGCTATTAATAGAAAGGGAAAATAAAATTGAAAAAAGAAGAAGCTCTTCAGCATTTCAAAGAAAACTATGTAAAAGAAAAAAGCATACAAAAAATGCTGCTTCTAGAAGAATATTTTCATAAACACAAAGAGGAATTAGCATTAGATTTTATTAAATCATTTAAGAATATATGCATAAAAATAAGAGAAATGCAGTTAACAAAAGAAAAAGAAAAAATAGCATATATAACCTATTCAATGCTGCGTACAGAAATTTTAGAAAAAAACTTTGTTCATATTATTGAAGCTTTCAATAGTTTTTGGTTTTTTGATCAGAAGGAATGTGAGGTAAAATATGATGCTAGCTGGGCATTTAAATTTTTAGACCATCTATGGACAGAGCTGGAAGAACAAAGAAAAGTATATATGAACCTTATAACCTCATCTGATATAGAAAAGATAATACTAAAAGAAGCTGAAAAATACAATCAGTATATAATAGCTCTTGGCAGATATGCATTGGAAAAAGCAGCAGCCTTAAAGGAGTTTCAGGACATAGAAAAGGAACAGGAATTAGAAGTAAGGATAGGGGAATATATGGATGTAAGTGAAATAGTGTATAAGGAAGACTTAAGGGAAAAAGCTTCCGAAGAAATAAAAGCATGGCTTGAAGAAAAACTTCCATATAAATACGTTAATGAAATACTTAGAAATCTAGATTTATCTAAAGGAAATTACGAAGGTATAGATTTAAGATATGCTGAACTTCATGGAAGCAATTTTTCAAACAGCAGCATGAAAAATTGTATACTTATTGGAACAAAATTTAATGGATGCTTTTTAAATAATGTTGATTTTAGTCAGTCCTTTATAAATGCTGCAGACTTTACCAATTGTAAGCTTAACAATGCAATCTTTAAAGAAGTACAGGCATACAGCGGCTTAGGAAATGAATCAACCTGGGAAATACCCGGATATATGGCAGTAAATTTTCAGGGTGCAGATCTTGAAGGAGCAGATTTTCAAAATGCCATATTAAAAGGTGCTATTTTCAAGGGTGCCAACCTTAAAGGCGCAAATTTTAAAGGGGCTTATTTACAAGATGCAGTGTTCTTAAAGGAAGACTTGGACAAACTTCCTTTAGAGGAAGAACAGATAAAGCTTATAGTTTTGGAAAACTCATAATTTTATAAGTATATGCAGTAGAAAAAAAGTTTTAAATTCAGGAGAAGGATGGAGGCAATGGAATATTTTGTAATTTATCAGGATAAAAGAATAGAAAATGCAGCAGAGCCTATTGGAATATTAAAAGAAATAAGCAAGGACATGTTAAATAAAGAAGGTACTAAGCATATGGATGAGCTGCCAATTCAATTTGATATAAAGGAAAAAAGCAGCAGTGAATATATAGATTTTATAGAAAAGCCTGTACCTTTGGTATCAGATAATCTTAAGAAGCTGCTGCAAAAATATGATAAGAAAATCTTCTTTAAACCTATAGTACTTTGTGACAGGAAACAAGAAAAACAAGATTTATACTGGCTTATGGTTCCAGACAGCATAGATTGCCTATCAGATAAAAGTGAATTTAACAAAGACGGAACCTTGAAAAGGCTTGTTATAGATAAAAAGAAAGTAGGAAATTTTAAAATATTTAAAGTTAATGGAATTATGGAGGATTTAATGCTGGTAAGACTTGATGCAGCTGAAAGTATTCTAAGAAGAGACTTTACAGGCATTAAGCTAAAAAAAGTAGAAAAGGAAAATTAAAAGGAGGAATGCATAATGCAGGAACCACAAATTGTTAGTGGTGAAGGAGAAGAGAAAAGTTATGTGGTAGCAGGAGCTAAACTAAAATGCACTTGCGGCAGCAGAAAAAGTAAATTAAGAGTACCTTCAAGTCATGGAGTATACATAAAAGATAAGGCACAGTTAAATGTAATGGACTATAAGCCTGGAGTAAACATTACTACTTTTGGCATTTGCAAAAGTCCTAAGAATCCTTTAGTAGATACCTTTGAATCCTGTAAACCTGTATTAAATATGCCTTGGACAAATGGGAAAAATGAGGTGTTAGTGGAAAATGCGCCAGCTCTGCTTAATACATCCACAAATAAATGTATCTATGATGGTACCATAATTATTGAAGACGACGGTCAATAAACGGAAAATATTGTATAGGGGGGTATGATGTGGAAGGTAATAATACTATAACCTATGGAAATATAAGCTTAGTATGTCCATATGAAATTCAAAGTATAATTGAATTAAAAATTATAAAAGAAGTAAATAATCATTCTAAACTGTATTTTACAGGAATAATTCCAGAAGAAAAAAGAGACGAATATATAAGCACAGCTACTTCAAAGGATAAAATAGAAGTAAATCTGCTATCTAACGGCAGTGTAGTAAGAGCTCTTTTTAAAGGACTTGTTTCAAATATAAAGGTTAAAGCTGTAAATAATATATATTATCTAGAAGTAGAAGGGATATCATGTACCTATGACTTAGATGTAAAGCTAAAGCGCAGGTCTTTTCAGAATAAGAATATGTCTTATACAGAACTGATAGAAAAAGTTCTTTCTAGTTATGCTGGAGCAGACTATATGAATCTAGCAGCAGAGGGGAAAAAACTTGGTAGGTTTGTACTGCAGTATAATGAAACGGACTGGCAGTTTTTAAAAAGAATAGCCTCCTATAATGGATATGTCATAGTGTCAGATGACGCAGCAGATAAACCTAGATTATGGTTCGGTACTCCAAAAGGAAGAGACGGAGTTATTTTAGAGGATTTTCATTACACTGTAAAGAGAAATTTATCCAGTTACATGAACACAACAGAAAACTATTGTGATAGCTTAGATGAAGATGATTTTACCTGTTATGAAGTTGAAAGTATTGAAGTTTTAAATTTAGGAGACAAGGTAAATTTAAAAGGAAAAGGTGTAATAGTAGCTAAGGCCACAGCAGTAATGAAAGAGGGTATTTTAAAATATGAATATATTTTAACTACCGAAAAGGGCATACGCCAAAATCCTATTAAGAATAACAGTATGATAGGAGCTGCCGTAGAAGGAAAGGTAATAGGCATATCAAAGGATACAGTAAAAATTCATCTTGAAATAGATGATAATCAAAGCAGTGAGGAGGCTTACTGGTTTCACTATTCCTCCTTTTATGCATCAGAAGGTGGAGATGGATGGTACTGTATGCCCCAAATGGGAGACCATGTAAAACTGTATTTTCCAAATGGCAATGAAGATGAAGCTACAGCTATAAGCTCTGTAAGAAAGGGTGGAGACAGCTGTGCAAAGACAGCAGACCCTAATATAAAATACATGGGAACAAGCAGTGGAAAAGAACTGATGCTTGGTGGAAATAATATAAATCTTACTGCTAAAGAAGGGGCAATATTTATAAAGCTCCATGAAGAAAATGGAGTGGAAATACATAGTGAAAAACCAATACTATTTACTTCTAAAAAAGATATGGCAGTAAATTCAGATAAAAAAATCACCATAAATGCCAAAGAAGCTGTGTATTTCATGTGTAGAGAAAGCAGTATAGTTATGGACGGAAAAACAGATTTAAGAGGTTCCACTGTTAAACTAGAAGGAACTATCAAATCTCCAGTTACAGTAGAGGAGGATCCAGAGGATATTGCAGATGCAGAGGCAGAAGCTAAGGCAGCAGCAGAAGCAGGAGCTGCAGCAGAATCAGAAGCAGTGGCAGCAGGAGGAAATCAAGAGAAAGAAGACACTAAAGGACTGCTTTTAGATGGACTTCAATTAGGACTTGATATTTTAGGGATGGTACCAGGCCCTGTTGGAATACTAGCCAATGTAGCCAATGCAGGGATATCCTTTGCAAGAGGAGATAAGGGCGGAGCATTACTGTCACTAGCCTGCTGTATACCATTTGCAGGACCAGCATTAAAAGGGTCAAAAATAGCAAAAGGAGCTGGCAAAGCAGTAAAAGTGGCTAGTAAAGTAGCAAAAATAGCCGGTAAAGCAGGGAAAACAGCTGTAAAAGCTGCAAAGATAGGGAATAAAGCCTCTAAAGCTATTAAAATAGCACATCTTGTTAAATATCCAGCAAAAGTAGCAAAAGCTGTAAAAGTTGTTAAAGTAGCTGGAAAAGTAGCAACAAAGGCACTAGCGGTAAAAAATACCTATGATGGACTTATGGGAGTGAAGGAAGTTTTAGGTAGAGTAAAAGGTGATATGCAGGCCTTAATAAAAGATCCACGGAACCTTAGGAATTGGTATAATGTAGCAGTTGATGCTACTGCTATAGTACCTCTTGTTCTTATGGGAAGAGGACATAAAAATAGAAGTAAATTAGGTGAACATACAGAAAATACAAAATCACATGAATCAAGAAGAAGTAGAGAGGAAGTTGCTAGTGCCAGAGAGGGAAATTCTAATACACCTAAACTAAGCCGCTCCACAGAGAGTAAAAAATTTAAAGTATCAGAAAATAATAAATACTGTATTCATGACCCTATTAATGCAGCAACAGGAAGCTTTGATATGGAATCAACAGACCTTGTTATGGAAGACAGGGGAATAGGCATAGACATAAAGAGGGTCTATGACTCAAGGGATACAAGTATAGGAGTTATGGGAAGAGGTTGGAGTTTTGTATATGAAAGTCACATAGAAAGAGAAAATAATAAAGATGAAGTTAGTTTAACATATCCAGATGGTCATGTAAAAACATTCAAAAAAATAGAAGGTAAGTGGAAAAATCAAGCTTCAGAAGATGAGTCAAATGTCCTTAAAGAAGATATGGAAACTGGAGGCTTTATCCTTAAAGTAAAAAATGAAAAGATATATAAATATAATAAGCAGGGTAAGCTTACATCAATAAGTGATAGAAATAGTAATACTGTAACAATAGCTTATGATGATAAGGGCAACATAAGTACTATAAAATCACCAGGAGGTAAGGTACTTTCTTTCAAATGTAATCTTGGTAAGATTGTAGAAATAGTAGACAATATAGGTAGAAGGGTAAGCTATAGGTATGAAGAGGATAACCTTATAGAAGTAGTTTTCCCGAATGAAGGAGTTTTAACTTACACATATAAAGATAATCTAATAACAGCTGTAACAGATCAAGACGGACATACCTATGTAAGGAATGAATATGACAAATCTGGCAGAGTAATAAAACAGTATGACCGTGAAGGTAATATAATAGACATAGAATATAATGAAAAGGATATGGAAAGTACTTTTATCAATCATGCTAGAGGTGTAGTGGAAAGGTACAGGTATAATCATCAAAATCTAGTCGTTGACAGAATATATAGTGATGGTACAACGGAAAGCTGTACCTATGACAAATATGAAAACAAGGATAGCGAAACAGACAGAAATGGTAATACAATTCGTCGTATTTATGACAGTATGGGATACCTGTTAGAGGAAATACAGCCAGATGGTTACAATGTAAAGAATCAATATGACAGCTCTGGTAATCTTATAAAAACAGAAACTTCTGGAGGAGGAGAAACTCTTTATACTTATGATAATAAAGGAAACCTCTTAGAAGAGCTTGTTAAAATACAAGATGAAAGATATGCAAGGACAACTTATACTTATGACATACATGGAAGAATGCTCACAAAGACAGATTCTGAAGGCAATACCACTACATTTAAGTATGGCGAAAACCATCTTGATAAAGCTACAATAGTAAAAGATCCAGAAGGTAACACATTTAGATATGGATATGATGAAGCAGGAAGAATGATTTCCATAACTACTTCCTATGGTACTGTGGAGTTTGGTTATAATGCCTTAAATAAAAAGACCCACATAATTGATGCAAAAGGCAATATAACAAGACTTATGTACGATAAAATGGGAAATCTGATAAAAAAGGTGCTGCCAAATGAATACAACTCAAGTAATGATAATGGTATAGGTTATGAGTATCGCTATGATGCTTTTGATAGACTAATACAAACTACAGACCCTATGCAGAATGTATTTGCTGTAAAATATGATATAGATGGAAACTTGTTAAAAGAAATAAACCCTAATTATTATGATAGAGCAATAAATGATGGGATAGGAATAGAGTATAAATATGATGAAGCTAACAAAAAAATAAGAACAATATACCCAACTGGTGGACAGGCAAGAATAAAATATGATGCAGCAGGAAATGTAATAAAAACCATAGACCCTGTAAACTATAACAGTGAAACAGATGATGGCTTAGGCAGAGAATATGAATATGATAATAGAAATAGACTTGTTATGATAAAAGATCCAGAAGGTAATGTAGAAAAGAAGTTTATTTATAATATAGAAGGAAATGTAGTAAAAGAAATAAATGCAAAGGGTTATTTTAGTGCGGATAATGATACACATCGTTATGGTACACTTTATAAATACAATACCGCAGGTTGGATGCTTGAAAAAAGAGTGCCTGTAGAAGAATCAGGAAGTATAAAATATAATGTAACTCTATATTCTTATGACAAAGCAGGAAGAAGAATAGAAGAAAAAATATCTCCAGAGTATGTGATTGAAAATAAATATCCCAAAGAGTGGAATACTATAACTTATACTTATGATAAAAACAGCAGAATAATAAAGATAACGGATACTACAGGAGCAGAAATACAGTATGCCTATGATTGCCTTGGAAATAGAATCTTAGAAAGATTAAGGATAAATGCTAATACTTATAAGGTAACTAGATATTACTATAACAGTGTAGGTTTGCTTGAAAAAGTAAGTGGAGAGATAAATGAGGGAGATTTAGCAGAAGAGACAAAAGGAAAAACAGCAGCTAAAACTTTATATGAGTATGATGGCAATGGAAATGTAACAAAGGTAATTACTCCAGAAGGCTATGAAAATATAGTACACTATGATGCTGCGGACAGGCTTGTGGAAATAATAAAGAGAGATCCAAAGGATGAGGACTCTGAAAGAAGTACTAAGTATGAGTATGATAGTGCAGGAAATCTTATAAAAGAAACAGACTGCAATGGCTATTCTATTATCTATGAGTATGATGCTATGAACAGGCAGACAAAAATTATAGATAAAGAAGGTGGAATAACAAGGCTATTCTATGATGCAGCAGGAAATATAATAAAGCATGTAACTCCAGAAAACTATAATGCAGCAAAAGATGGTGGGAAAGGTACAAGCTACAGCTATGACAGCATGAATCGTCTTGTGGAGGTAACCAATGCCCTTGGCGTAATTGTACAGAAAAACAAGTACAACGAGGCTGGAGAGCTAATAGAAAAACTAGATGCCTCAAAAACTGGTGTGGAGTATAGCTATGATATAGGTGGAAGAGTAAAGAACATAATAACCCCAGGAGCAAAACAAAAAGGTACAGTAAGTCAGCAGTATACCTATGATGCACTTGGAAATATAACAGGCATAAAAGATGGAGAAGGTAATGAAACTTCCTATAAACTAGACCTGTGGGGAAAAATAAGAGAAATACAAAAGGCCGATGGAAGTCGTGAGTGGTATGACTACGACTATGCAGGAAATGTAACAAGTACAGTAGATGGAAATGGGAATAAAACAGAGTACACCTACAACAGCTTAAATCTTTTGTCACAGATAAAAGATCCTGCAGGAGAAGTAATGACATATCAGTATGACAGGCAGGGAAGACTTTCAAGGCATATTGATAGAAATAAAAATATAATAGAGTATCTATATAATCAAGATGATAATATAGTAACAAAGAGAGATGCAGTTACAGGAACAGCAGAGGAATACAGGTATAACAAAGATGGAAGTTTAGCTGCAGGTATAAGTGGAGGTAAAGTTCATAATTACACTTATACTCCAAATATGAACTTAAAAACCAAGAGTATAAATGGTAAAGTTATTCTTGAATATGACTACAATAAAGACAGGAATATAAAAGCTTTAAAGGATATAACAGGTAGAAAAATAAGTTATAATTATGATATAATTGGAATGTTAAAAGAAGTATGGGATGGCAATAATAAGGCGGCAGCCTACACATACAACCCAGATAGTACCATAGCAGCTATAAAATATAGCAATGGTATAAACATACAATATAATCATGATGCAGACAAAAATATAGCTAGTATATTAGCAAAGACTAAAGAGGGTAAAGAGCTATTAAGCCATAAGTATTTCTATAATAACAATGGAAACCAAGTTAGAAAAGACGAAGGTGGAAATGTAACAAGCTACGCTTATGACTGCCTAAATAGACTGGAAAAAGTAATATACTCTAATGAAAGTATAGAAGTCTTCAACTATGACAGGGCAGGCAACCGTGTAAAGAGAAGTATAGATTCCATAGTAACAAATTACAGCTATGACGAAAGAAACAGACTAATAGCAGTAATCGAAGATGAAGACTTAACCAGCTATAAGTATGATCAACAAGGTAACCTTATATCAGAAAGAAACAAGCAAGGTGTTACAACATACACCTACGACTGCTTTAGCCGTACGACAGGGGTTCAAAAACAAGATGGTAGCTACATCAAGAATTTCTATGATGCAGAAGGATTAAGAAGTGAAATAGATGAAAATGGTGTAGTAAGTAAGTTTATATTTGATAGAGGTAGTGTAGTAACAGAGCTTGATGAAAAGGACAAATTAAAAGCAGCCAGTATACGAGGTATTGAATTAATATCGCAAAGAGACAGCAATGATAATAGCTACTACTATTTAAATAATTATCATGGTGATGTTGTTAATTTAGCTGATATAACAGGAGATATAGTAAACAACTACTCTTATGACGCATTTGGTAATACTTTAGAAGCCTATGAAAAAGTTCATAATAGGTTTAGATATTCAGGAGAGCAGTATGATCCAATAACTAGTCAGTACTATTTGAGGTCTAGGTTCTATAATTCTGTAGTAGGTAGATTTACACAGGAAGATGAGTATAGAGGAGATGGATTAAATCTTTATGCTTATGTAGGAAATAATCCTGTAAATTATGTTGATCCTAGTGGATACTCATGTGAGGGTAAAGGTAATTCTTTTGATAAAGGCGAAAGTCCTAAGGTGGCGGCTGAACCTAAAGAAGTAAAAAAATTAAATGAATGGCTAGCTGATGATAAGGAGTTATTAGATGAAGTTACTGAGTGGTATAATGAAAAACCAGAGTGGTGGGGAATAGACCCAGAAAATACAGATGTGTTTTATAGAACACCACAAGAAGTAAAAGAAATAAGAAAAAAAGCTGGAGAAAGTGGAGGACATCATCCACATGGATTAGCATTAGGTGGACCAGAAGGTCAAAAACTTACTCCAACAGGTGAAACAGCAAAAGTAAAGAATCCAACACATAGTCAGGTAACTGGTCTACAAAGACGTGTTATAAATAGGATAAAGAAAAAATAAAATAAGTGGAGGAATTATGAGTAAAAAATGTAGTGAATTTATCAGTTGGGCTAAGAATAATGGATGGAATATAACTGATAAGTGTGAACATCAATTAAAATTAGATAATAGTATATTATCTAGATATAAACAAATTCCTAATGATTATCTAGAATTTTTGAAAATGGTTAAACAGTGCATATCACCAAGTGAGAAAACATGGTTTATATGTGAGAATGAGTATAATAATGACTCAGATATTGCATTTAAATGGAATGAATTCGAATTGCTAAGCTTAGAAGCAGCAGAGCAGGATGAGGAATGGAAATCAGAAATAACTGGATGGTGGGAGAAACATTTACCAATAGTTATGTCAGTTGATGATGGATATTCATTCTATGCAATTGATTTAACTAATGATATAGGTGCTGTTGTACAAGGATATGAGCCTGAATTTGAAGAGGTAGAAAAAATAGCTAGCAATGTTGAAGAATTTTTCGAATTAATAATGTCCAATACAATAGAGATACAATAGAAAACACTGCATAAAAGTGTTATTTTACAAAATATGATAAAATCAATAAAATAGTTAACTTAGTAAACTGCATAATTAGAATTCTGCGGTGAGTGGGTAGTTCCATACTGGAAAACATACTCTATAAACTGCAAACAGCCACCAAAAGGAACTTCTAATACTGATTGCTATGGGAAACATAGGAGATTCAGTGAAAACTCCTTTTAGAGGCTAATTCAAGCTAACTGTAAAACTCCAATGGATGCTAGAATGTGTCTGTTGGAGTTTTCTTTCTGAGGTCTAATTTTGACACAATTTGTGCGTGTTTTGGGCACAGAAAATCTAGTACAATCAATAATTAAGACGTAAGGCCATAGTTTGAGGAGAATTCAGCTATAGAAAAATACTCAATAAATGTACTTTTAGATGATAATGAAACTGGCGGTTTTATTTTAAAAATAAAAAATAATGAAACTCACAGATATGATAAGTCAGGAAAGCTTATTTCTATAACTGATAGAAATAATAATAAGATGACCATAGATTACGATGATGAAGGAAATATAAAAACAATAACATCCCCAGGAGGAAAGAAACTTTCTTTCAAATGCAATTATGGAAAAGTAGTAGAAATAACAGATAATATAGGAAGAAAAGTAAGTTATGAATATGAAGGAGACAACCTTGCAAAAGTATTATACCCTAATGGCGGATTGCTAACCTATACCTATGAGAATGATTTAATTATTGCAATAACAGATCAAGATGGACATACCTATGTAAGAAATGAATACGATAAGCTGGAAAGAGT